>JAOPWA010000522.1 GCA_025965915.1 Dactylosporangium sp.
AGGTCTCGCGGCACGATCGTCGGGATGACCTTCTCCAGCACGACCTCGCGGGTGATCAGAACGCGGCCGATGTCGGGGTTGCTCGGCACCTCGTACATGACCGAGAGGAGGACCTCTTCCATGATCGCGCGCAGGCCTCGGGCGCCAGTGCCCCGCAGGACCGCCTGGTCGGCGATCGCTTCCAGGGCCTCCGGCGCGAACTCGAGCTCGACGCCGTCAAGCTCGAAAAGACGCTGGTACTGCCGGACGAGCGCGTTACGCGGCTCGGTCAGGATTCGCACCAGCGCCGCGCAGTCGAGACTGCGCACGCTCGTGATCACGGGGAGCCGGCCGATGAACTCCGGGATCATGCCGAACTTGAGCAGGTCCTCGGGCATGACCTCGGCGAAGATGTCGTCGAGATTGCGCTCGGAAACCGACCGGAGGTGTGCGCCGAAGCCGAGCCCCTTCTTACCGACCCGCGACTCGACGATTCGGTCCAGACCGGCAAACGCCCCACCGACGATGAACAGAACGTTGGTGGTGTCGATCTGGATGAACTCCTGGTGCGGGTGCTTGCGACCGCCCTGTGGCGGTACGTTGGCGACCGTTCCCTCGATGATCTTCAAGAGCGCTTGCTGCACGCCCTCGCCGGAAACGTCACGGGTGATCGAGGGGTTTTCGGACTTCCGGGCGATCTTGTCGACCTCGTCGATGTAGACGATGCCGGTCTCGGCGCGACGGACGTCGTAGTCGGCCGCCTGGATCAGCTTGAGGAGGATGTTTTCGACGTCCTCCCCCACGTAGCCCGCCTCGGTGAGCGCCGTGGCGTCAGCGATGGCGAACGGCACGTTCAACATCCGGGCGAGGGTCTGTGCCAGATGGGTCTTGCCGCATCCGGTGGGGCCGATGAGGAGGATGTTGGATTTTGCGAGCTCAACGTTGTCGGCGCCGGACGGACCAGCAGAGTCCGCCTGGATCCGCTTGTAGTGGTTGTAGACCGCAACCGCCAGGCCCTTCTTGGCCTGCTCCTGACCCACCACGTACTGGTCCAGGAAGGCGCAGATCTCCATCGGCTTGGGCAGTTCGTCCCACTTGACGTCGCCGGACTCGGCGAGCTCCTCTTCGATGATCTCATTGCACAGGTCGATGCACTCGTCGCAGATGTAAACACCCGGACCTGCGATGAGCTTCTTCACCTGCTTCTGCGACTTCCCACAGAAGGAGCACTTGAGTAGGTCGCCACCGTCGCCGATCCGTGCCACCTACGTATCTCCCTGCCCTCGGCCGGACCATCGTCCGGTCTGCCCCCACGCCGAAACGCCCGACGCTTCTCGGCTCTCGGTGCCAGCCGCTGCCTCGACGTTACCCGGTTACGGGCACTTATCCGACCCCTGCACGTACGGTGTCTTCACTCTTGCCGTTCGGCACCGGATGCGTTAGCAGCCAATCCTGGCCGAACGACCATCGGCGGCGCGTCTACCCGTCGACAACGCCACTACAGCGGAGTCTGCGCAACCCACGTCTTCAACGCTGATGGTACCGGCCATGGGCGCTCGGACGAGAGGGTCAAGCACCCGATTTGCTGCTCAATTCCACGCCTAACGCCGCTAGGGGGCGGAGAGGCCGAGGGGCGGATGGCTAACCGCCGTCCGCCCCTCCCCCACAGTTGTCAGCGCGCCGCTGGCGCGAGCGCTGACTTCTTGCGACTAGCGAGCACCTGGTCGACCAGGCCGTAGTCCTTGGCCTCCGCAGCGGTCAGAATCTTGTCCCGGTCAATGTCCTTGCGGACCTTGTCCGACGTCTGGCCGGAATGCAGGGCGACCAGATTTTCCAGGAGGGTCCGCATCCGAAGGATCTCGCGCGCCTGGATCTCGATGTCGGATCCCTGCCCGTATCCACCCTCCGTAGCCGGCTGGTGGATGATGATCCGCGAGTTGGGCAACGCCATCCGCTTGCCGGGTGTGCCGGCCCCCAGGAGGACGGCCGCCGCCGAAGCCGCCTGCCCCAGGCAGACGGTCTGGATGTCCGGCCGCACGAACTGCATCGTGTCATAGATCGCCGTCATGGCGGTAAACGAGCCACCCGGCGAGTTGATGTACATCACGATGTCGCGGTCAGGGTCCATCGACTCGAGCGTGAGCAGCTGGGCCATCACGTCGTTGGCGGACGCGTCGTCGATCTGGACGCCGAGGAAGATGATCCGCTCCTCGAACATCTTGTTGTACGGGTTCATCTCCTTGATCCCGTACGACGTGCGCTCGACGAACGACGGCAGGATGTATCGGTTGTGAACCTCGCGCATGCCCGAGGACAGGCTCAGGTCAGTCATCGTGCTTCTCCTCAGTCCCGGGTCCCGGCGCCGGCCGGCACCTGGCGCGCCCCGGACACAACGTGGTCGATGAAGCCGTAGTCCAGTGCCTCCTGCGAGGTGAACCAGCGGTCGCGGTCGGAGTCGGCCTCGATCTGGTCCTGCGGCTGGCCCGTGTGGAAGGACACCCGCTCCTGGAACATGCGCTTCGTGTAGAGCATCTGCTCGGCCTGGATCGCGATGTCCGACGCGGTGCCGCCGATACCGCCGGAAGGCTGGTGCATCATGATCCGGGCGTGGGGCAGCGCGAACCGCTTGCCCTTGGCGCCGGCACACAACAGCAACTGCCCCATCGAGGCGGCCAAGCCCATGGCTACCGTCACCACGTCGTTGCCGACGAACTGCATCGTGTCGTAAATCGCCATGCCAGCGGTGACCGAACCACCGGGCGAGTTGATCCAGAGGTTGATGTCGCGGTCCGGGTCTTCCGCGGCAAGCAGCAGCAGCTGCGCGCAGATCCGGTTGGCGACCTGGTCGTTGACCTCGCTGCCGAGCAGGATGATCCGCTCCTTGAGCAGCCGGTTGTAGACCGAGTCGTCGAGGGCACCGAGGCCGGCGTCGGCGCCTCGCGCGACCTGGGTCGCTGGAATGTGAAGGTCGGTCATGGCAGCCCTTCGGGAGAGTCCTTGATATGCCGACACTAACCGCTGGGACTGACGCGACGGTCCGGCTGAGCGCATTGTTCGCTCTGAGCGCACCTGCCCGCCGGGCCCGCTGATGAAACACCTCGCACCCGCCGAGGCGGGTGCGAGGTGGTCAAATGTCAGCCCTCGTGGTCATGGTCGTGGTCGTGCGCGTCACCCTCGCTGGCGGGACCGCGGAGGTCATCGAGCGAAAGCGGGTTACCCGCGCTGTCGCGGATCTTGACCCGCTCCATGACCACCGCCAGCGCCTTGCCCCGCCGGACGTCGCCGAAGACGGCGGCAGCCACGCCGGCCTGGATGAGCTGGTCGTAGTACTGCTGCGGCGAGACGCCCGCCCGCTGTGCCCGGTGGACGATCTCGTGGCCGAACTCGTCGTCGGAGACCTGAAGCTGCTCGGCGTCCGCGAGGGTGTCCAGTACGAGCTGGATCCGTACGCCCTCGACCGCCGCCTCCGACAGCTCGGTGTCGACCTCCTCCTGCGTCTTGCCCTCGGCCTGGAGGTATTCGTCCATCGAAGCGCCGATGCGCTGCAGCTGGTCGTTCATCGCCTCCTTGCGCTGCTCCACCTCGTCGCGCACGACGCCCTCCGGCGCCGGCACGTCGGAGGCCTCGACCAGCGCCTTCAGCGCCTTGTCCCGGGCGTCGTAGAGCTGCTCGACCCGCTTGACCCGCAGCAGCCGGGTACGCAGGTCCTCCCGTAGCTCATCAAGCGTGTCGAACTCACTCGCCAACTGCGCGAAGTCGTCGTCGAGCTCGGGGAGCTGCTTCTCCTTGACCGTCCGCACGGTTACCGCCACCTCGGCCTCACGGCCGGCGTACTCGCCACCGACGAGCTGGGTGGTGAAGGTGGTCGACTCGTCCGCGGCCATGCCGGCGAGCACCTCGTCCAGGCCCGGTAGCAGCTGACCGCTGCCCACCTCGTGCGAGACGTTGGTAGCGGTGCCGCCCGACACCTCCTCGCCGTCAACGGTGGCGGCCAGGTCGATCTGAACGTAGTCGCCCTCGGCCGCGGCCCGCTCGACGGTCTTCAGCGTGGAGAACCGATCGCGCAACCCGCCAACCTGCTCGTCGATCTCCTCGTCGCCGATCTGGATCTCGTCGACGACCACCTCGATCTCTTCGATCGTGGGCAGCGTGATCTCCGGGCGTACGTCGACCTCGGCGGTGAACTTCAGTGGCGCGCCGTCGGTGAACTCGGTGACCTCAACCTCCGGACGCCCGAGCGTCTTCACCTCGTGCTCGCGCACCGCGGCGAGGAACTGCGTCGGGATCGCGTCCTGCACCGCCTCGTTCAGCACGGCACCCCGGCCCACCCGCTGGTCGATCACGGCGGTCGGAACCTTGCCGCGCCGGAAGCCTGGGACGGTGACCTGCCCGCCGATCTCACGGTAGGCCTTCTTGAGGCTCGGTTCGAGCTCGACGAACGGCACCTCGATGGCCAGCCGCACGCGGGTCGGGCCGAGAGTCTCGACGGTGCTCTTCACAGGTACTCCTCGTATGTGACGGATGGGGCCGCATCGGCCGCAAAAAGTCTAGGCGAGCCGGCCCGATGTGTGACCGGACGGGCTTGCCCCCGCCAGCGGCTGGCCGCCAGCGGTATCGGTCGGGGTGGCGGGATTTGAACCCACGGCCCCTCGCTCCCAAAGCGAGTGCGCTACCAAGCTGCGCCACACCCCGGTGGCGACGTGAAGTGTATGCGTTCGCGTCACCTCCCGTCGCGTCGCCCTATACCGGGGCACCGACCGTCGCTCGATCATTGGCGCCGACCCCCGCGCACGGGGCCATGGGTATTGGGTACCCTTAATGCCGCGCCGCGTCCCACGCGCGGCGACGCGGGCGTAGCTCAATGGCAGAGCTTCAGTCTTCCAAACTGACGGTGCGAGTTCGATTCTCGTCGCCCGCTCCACCCACGAAGGCCCAGGTCAGAGGCGCAAATCCTCGAGCCTGGGCCTTCGTCGTTTCCGAGATCCTTGACGGATGGCCTAGACGTCAGGGGCCGCTAGAGCCATACCTGCGGCTACTTCACCGTCCAGCGGTCCTGGTGGAGTGCGTCGTGTAGTGGGCGACGATGCCGCCACCCCTGACGTTCCAGGTCGGGGGTGGACTCAAGGTGGGTGACCGGGCCCAGGCACAGCCAAGCAACCGGGCGAATGACGGCGGGGACGCCGAGAAGGTCACGAAGGAACGGCTCTCGGTAGACGCTGTCCAGTTCCCCGAACGTGCCCGGACCAGCCGCGGCCAGCTCACGGCACAACTCCTGATAGCCGGCCAAAGGAGGAGCGCCGTCACCAGTTGGCCTCCAGCACACATGCCCACACAATCCCCGGCCGAGCGCAACAGCCCGAAACACCCGCGTCACTGCGCGCGGTCACCCGCACACCGACCCGGGCGGTGCGATGCACCACCGGACCGCATCCGGATCCCGACGCCGAGGCATAGACCAAAGCCCATCACGCCGGTACGACAACAACCCGGCCAACGTTAGCGGTCACAGCACCAACTGTCCGCACATGGTCACGAACGGCACCAGCGGTCACGAGGACCCCACTCGCGAGCAGGCGTTCCGGGCATCTCGGGTCAGTGAGCGCCGGCCTTCCCTAGGACGTACCGCTCATCCACCTGTACACCTGCATCACCCACGGCGTCTGCTGCAGGTAGGCGACCCCGGCCGCGACCAGGAACACACCGGTGATCGCGTGGGCGGCCCGGGCGCTGCGACGTACCCGGCCCAACCGGTTCACCAGGACGATCCGGCCGAGCAGTCGGGCGACCGCGAACACGCCGGCCGCGACCACGAGTACAAGGCCGAACGCAAGCAGCGGGCCCGCCAGCCGGCCGCGCGCGCTCGCCGCCCAGACGCCCCAACAGATGAACGCGAAGAGCGCCCCGATTCCGGACAGTTCCCAGCCGCGTTTGAGCATCCCGCGCTCTTCCCGCGGTCGCTCCGGCCATGGCGCGCGCTCCTGATCGGGCGCGAGCATCGATTCGGTGGGGTCGACGCGCTTGGGCGGTGGGACACTGGCGCGGCCGCGCACCTGCGCAGACCCGGCCGAGGATGCTGACCCGGCGCCGGGGCCCGCGGAGGATGCTGACCCGGCGCCGGAGCCGGCAGGAGAAGCCGGGGCAGCCGAGACCGGCCGTACCGCCGAGACCCGCTGCTGCTCGCCGGTAGGAGTCTCCAACGCGTCTGACGCGCCCGGGAACAGCCGGGTGGGTCCGGAACCGACCGTAGATCTGCTGGCGGAACCGTTGACCGCGGGTACGGCTACCCGGGTCCGGAGGTCGTCGGGCTTACCGAGGGCGGCGCGCAGCTCGACCAGTTCGCGCTCCAACTTCTCGATCCGCTGGAAGGCGTCGGTTTCGGTTCCCGCGATCGGCGGCCGGGGCTTGGCCCGGCCGATGATCCGCGCCGCCGCCTCCGGCTCGCCCCATTCGACCCCGACGTCCGGAGTGTCGCTGCGGCGCACCAGCTCGGCGAGGCGCTCCACCCAGGCGGGCAGCTCGAGGGTGGACGGCCGGTCGGCGGGCCGGTCGGCGAGGATCTGGTGCAGGTGGTCGCGCAGGGCCGGCAGCTGCTCGAGCACGTGGTGGCGACGCAGTACGGACCACGCGGGCGGCGACTCCTCGCGGGCCGGGGACTGACGGCCCGGCTCCCGCGGGTAATCGCCGGTCACGAGGAAGTAGGCGACGGCCCCGAAGCCGTGCACGTCGTAGGCGGGTCCGACCTGCGAGGCGCCCCCGAAGGCTTCCGGCCCGCCGGACTCCGGCGTGTACGCGATCTGGGTGATCTCCTCGGGCCGCCAGTACCGGGCGCCGGTGAAGTCGATCAGCTTCACCTCTCCGGTGGCCAGCACCATCACATTGGACGGCTTGACGTCCATGTGCAGCACCGGCGTGCCGCCCGTCTCCTGTGGGTGGTGCAGCGCGCGCAGCACGCCGGTGAGCGTGGCCAGTGCGGTGACGGCGTTGAGCCGGCGGGCACCGGCTGCCAGCCCGGCCCGGTCGCACACGTACTCGCGGAGATTGATCCCGTGCAGGTAGTCGTATACCTGGTACGGCACCGCGTCACCGTCGTCTGCCGGCTGACCGGGACGATGCGGCGGCGGCCCGTAGAAGCCGTCCGCCCGCCGGCAGATCGACTGAACGCCCCGGTTGTTCAGATCCATCAGAGCGGCGTCGCCCTTGTCCCACGACCGCAACTCGTCCACGATCGGCCGGCGCGGGTCGACCCGGAAGACCTTGACCGTCAGGGGGGCCGACGACACTCCCCCACACAGCCGCACCGCACGGTAGACGTCAGCCTGCCCTCCGGAGCCGAGGTGCGCGACGAGGCGGTAACGCTGGTGGGTTTCCGGTAGCGGACCGGCCGGGCCGCAGACAAGATCCAGCAACCGCGTACCGTTCGCAGTCATCCAACCTCCCCCTAAGGCGAGTCTCAGCGTAGCCGCCTGACAAATTCCGCGCGGCCGCCCGTCAGGCAGGGTAGACAGGGGCAATGACCGCCGACCCGTACCGCCTACGAACCCTTGAGTCAATCGATGATTTCCCACGCGTATTCGACGTCCTCGCGGCCGCATTCGGCGAAGACTTCCCCGACGAGGAGATCGAAAAGGACCGGCTGGTCTTCGAACCGACCCGGGCCCACGTCATCGATCACGACGACGACGGGATCGTCGCTCACGCGGGTGCGTACACCCGGGAGGTGACGGTGCCCGGCGCGGCGATTCCGGCGGCACACGTCACGCTGGTCGGCGTCCGCCCGACGCACCGCCGGCGGGGCCTGCTGACCCGCCTCATGATGCGCCAACTGCGCGAGGTACGCGAGCGCGGCGAGCCGGTCGCGATGCTGTGGGCCAGTGAGGGCCGCATCTACCAACGCTTCGGGTACGGGCTGGCCGCCCTGCGCCACATCATCCTGGCCGCCGACAAGCGTGAGGTCCGGCTGACCCGCTCGGCCGCTCCCGAGGCGGGCCGCCTGCGTGACACCTCGCCGGGCCAGGCCCGAAAGGAACTGGAGCAGCTGTACGAGCGGGTGCGCGCGGAGCGGCCCGGCTGGTCCAGCCGGAGCGAGAACTGGTGGAACTGGCGGCTGCTCGACGCGCCGACCCGCCGGCAGGGCTACACCGAGCGGCGCGCGCTGCTGTTCGAGGGGTCCGAAGGCCTCGACGGGTACGCGCTGTGGCGGCGCAAGGGTGACTGGGACGAGACCGGCCCGAAGGGCGAGGTCAACGTGGTCGAGGTGGTCGCGGGGACGCCGGAGGCGTACGTGGCGCTGTGGGATTTCCTGTTCTCGGTCGACCTGGCCCGTACGGTGCGCTATACGTTCGCCGCTACCGACGAGCCGCTGCGATACCTGGTCAACGAGCCCCGTGCGCTCGGAGACAAGGTCGCGGACTCGCTGTGGGTCCGGGTGGTGGACGTGCCGGCCGCGCTGTCGGCCCGCCGGTACGCCGCACCCGTCGACGTCGTACTCGAGGTCTCCGACGGTTTGATTCCCGAGAACGCCGGCCGATGGCGGCTGACGGGCGACGCGAGCGGCGCGTTCTGCACCGCGACGACCGACCCGGCGGATCTGGCCTGCGACATCGCCGACCTGGGGGCGGTGTACCTGGGTGGTACCGCGCTCGGCGCGTTGGCGGCCGCGGGCCGCGTACGCGAACTGCGTCCCGGGGTGGTCGCCACCGCCTCGGCGGCGTTCGGTTGGCATCGGCAGCCCTCCACGCTCGACATCTTCTAGAATCACGACGTGGGTGTGGAGCGGCGACGCCGCCGGATGCGGCGATCCTCCCGGCCTGCCGAAGCGGTCGGCGGGCCGGGAGCGGACGTGGATGTGACGTCCGACGCCGACCCGGTGACAGCTGACGAAGCGTTGCGCTCCCCGACCCCGCACGACCTGGCGGAGCTGGGCGGCACGTTCGCCATGACAGCCGGGGTGCTGGATCCTGAGGATGAGCAGGAAGAGGCCCGTGCGCCCGGCGACGGCAACGGCCGCGACAGGCCCGGCGCCGGCGGACCGGAGTGGACCGGTGACGAACCGGCCGGTCACGGACGCCTGGCCGACGACCCGCAGACCGAGCGGGGCCTACGTGGCCTGGTCGGCGGCGGTTCATCACAGGTGAGCCTCGGGGCAGCGCTGCGGGCCCGTGACGCTACGCGGCCGAGCGAAGCCGACCTGGCGGCGGCCGAGGCGGAGCTGGTGATCGTTCGTCGCGGGTGGTTACCGCGGGAGGACCTGCCGCCCCGCGGCCCTCGCCGGTAAAGGCCCTCGCCGGTAAAACGGAGACTCAGGGCAGCGGGGGCAGCTCGTGGGTCTTCTCGTACTCGGCGATCTGGGCGATGCGCCGCAGGTGCCGCTCGCCCCGGGAGAACGGAGTGGTCAGGAACGTGTCCACGATCTGCGTCGCCTCGTTCAGCGTGTGCATCCGGGCGCCGATCGCCGCCACGTTGGCATCGTTGTGCTCGCGCGCCAGTCGTGCGGTCTCGACGCTCCAGCTCAGCGCCGCGCGTACCCCGGGAACCTTGTTCGCTGCGATCTGCTCGCCGTTACCGGAACCGCCGATGACCAACCCGAGGCTGCCGGGGTCGGCGACGACGCGGGCGCCGGTGTGCAGGCAGTAGGCGGGGTAGTCATCGTCGGCATCGAACGAGGACGGCCCCACGTCGACCACCTCATACCCCTGCGTGCCGAGGTGGCTGGCGAGATGCACCTTCAGTTCGTAGCCGGCGTGGTCGGAGCCCAGGTAAACGCGCATGCGACAGAGTCTGTCACCAGAGGATCAGGCCCGTGCACGACCCGAGCATCAGGAGGGTGCCGGCGACGAGGCAACCCAGGATCGTGGCTGACGGCGGGAACGTGCTGACCGCCCGCACCGCCATCGGCGCGCGGCTGATCGCCTCGGCGGCCTCGGATGCCTCACCCGCGGCCTGGGCGCGCCGGGCGGCGTGCCATCCGCGTAGCACCCGACGCCGGTCGAACAACAACGCCGCGGCCGCGTACAGCGCCACGCCGAACGCGAACACCACGAGCGCTATGAAGAAGCGCATGCCTTAAACCCCCAGGGTCACTCGATCAAGCGGCCTGGGTATATCACGGCTCACGCCTGCGCCGCGAGATCGGCCACCACCAATCCGGCCCGGGCCTTCGGCGTGAACCAGGTGCTCTTGCGGGGCATCTTCAGCCTGGCGAGATTGACCGCCACGAAATCATCGACGGTCACCGGGGCGATCAGGACGGCCAGTTCGGCGCGGCCCGCGTCCACCTCTCCCCGCAGCCAGGAGGCCGAATAGTCACCACCGACGTAGGTGATCCGCTTATCGCCCGGTTCGAGCCCGAGAGCGTCGCCGAGAAGGTGCCGCTCGACGAGCGCGTGATCGAGGTTGTCCACCACGCTGGCCGAACCGTCTGTGGGCAAGGTCACCGTCCAGGCACCGGCCTTCGTGTACAGATTGACCGTGCCGCTGCGCGCCGGCACCTCGGGCGTACCCGTCGACGGGGTGACCGTCGCACCCGTCGCGGTGAGCCGCGCGACGAACTCAGCCGCCGAGAGCCCCAGCTCGCTCACCAGACGGTTGTAGGGCTGGATGGCGACCGACTCAGGCGTGGTGACCACCGCGAGGAAGCCGGGCAGGCCGGCGGTCTGGGCGGCCAGGCTGCGGTGGTTGCCGTCAGCGACCACCAGCTCACCGCCGCCCGCCAGAGCGAGCAGCCGGTCCCGGGTCTCGCCCGGCCCGACCGGCCAGATCTCGTGGACGCGCCCGGCCGGGTCGGTGTCGCTGGCCGCCGGGGCACCCGCGGCGGCGACCGCCGAGGCGATTGCCGCGTGCAGTTCGTCGCCGCGCGCGGTCTGGAGCAGGAGTACGGGCGAGAGCAGGTGGCCGACGGCCTGCGCGAGGGCGACCCGCTCGCGGACCTTCTCGATGAACACGTCCTCGTTGCGGATCACCAGGCCGGGCTCGTCGGCGCTGGTGGAGATCTGCCCCGTCTCGACCATCGTCCAGAGGCCGTAGGCGCGCGAGCCGTCGGTGGCGGTGATGCTGTACAGGACGGCTACGTCGTCGTTTTCGGCATAGTGGCCCTGTTGCTTGGCCGCGGCCAGTCGTGCGACGGCATCGGGCAGGCAGTCACCGAACGCGCGTCCCACGCTCTCGGGTGCCCGGTGGGGCATCTCGACGGCGAGTGCACTGGACGGATTGGCAGCGATGATCGAGGTGATCTCGGCGTCATCGGCGAACTCGTCATAGTTTTGCGCCGCGGTGGTCTGCCCGGCGCGCCCGCCGGTAGTCAGCCAGGCCCGGGCGATCGGGTGCGCGATCGTCATGGGTGCGACGTTATCGGGTCGCTTCAGGCCGCGTGCTCGGGGCGCAGGCGGCCCAGCCGCCGTGGCAGGCCGGGCGTGATGAAACGGGGCGGGTCCTCAGGTGCCGCGTGCCGGGGGTCGTACCCGACCGGCACGGCGTTGTCGCGCGTCGACGGGCGCCGACCGGCCGGGACAGGCGCCTCGGCCGAGACGATCACCGGTGGGGCGAGCAGCGCCGCCACCTCGTCGGGCAGTTCGTCGCGCCAGTCGCCCTCGCGGACCGACCAGCACGCGACCGGTCTGCTGCCCTCCACCTCCTCGTCGGCGACGGCGACCTCACTGGACGTCGGATCCGCACTGGTCGACACCGGTCCTCCTCGTGCAGGGAAAGCTTTCCGTCGAGAAGTAACGATGAGCGATGTAGGGGCGTGACGCAGGCCACCGAAAGAATTGCGACAGCGACGTTTATTCAAATGACGGCGGCACGTCGCGCGTGCGCTTGATTTCGAAGAAGCCGGGAGTACCGGCGACGAGCAGGGTGCCGTCCCACAGCCGGCCGGCCGCCTCACCCTTGGGCGCCGGGGTGATGACGGGACCGAAGAAGGCGATCTGCTGACCGTCGGAGCCGGGGACGTGGATGACCGGCGTGCCGACGTCCATCCCCACCGGCCGCATGCCCGCCTCGTGGCTGGCCCGGAGAGCCTCGTCGTACTGGGTGGACTCGGCCGCCGCGGCAAGCTCGACGGGCAGGCCGGCGTCCGCGAGGGCCGCCTCGTACAGCGCCCGGCCGCGCTCCTCCTGGCCGAGGTGGATGCGGGTGCCCAGCGCGGTGTACAGCGGGCGGAGGACCTCGTTGCCGTACTTCTGCTCGGCGGCGATCGCCACCCGTACCGGCCCATAGGCGGTCTCGAGGAAGTCCCGGTACTCCGCTGGCAGGTCCTCCCTGTTCTCGTTGAGGACGGCCAGGCTCATCACGTGGAAGCGGATGTCGACCGGGCGTACCTTCTCCACCTCGAGCAGCCAACGGGAGGTGATCCAGGCCCAGGGACAGGCGGGATCGAACCACATGTCGGCGGTGACACGCTCGGTCACGACGGCTCCTCACGATCTTCAGGTATGACGCGGGTACGACAAGAGTCGACACCTATTACCGATCCTTACGCTGGTCTGTGAACACCACGACACTGCCGTAACGTGACCTGCGCCACTTCGTGGCCCCTGAGCGGCTGTGAAAGGATCGCTTCGTAGCCGTGACCCGAGCCGCTGGGACGGCAAGCCCCCTCGAGCACAGATGGAGAAGACAATCGTGGCCGGAGTTCGCAACCTCAGGCAGGTGGAGGCCGCCGAACGGGCCCGCCTGCTCGACGTCTCGGCGTACGACATCAGCCTGGACCTCACTGATGGCACCGGTTACCCCGGAGAGGGCACCTTCCATTCGGTGACCGAGGTACGTTTCAGCTGCCGGGAGCCTGGCGCGAGCACGTTCATCGAGATCGCTGCGGACTCGCTGCGCGGAGCCACCCTCAACGGCGCGCCGCTGGACGTCTCCGGCTGGGCCGCCGACAAGGGACTGGTCGTGCCCGACCTCGCCGCCGAGAACGTACTGGTCGTCGACGCCGACTGCGCGTACTCGTCGACCGGCCAGGGCCTGCACCGCTCCGTCGACCCGGTCGACAAGGAGGTCTACCTCTACAGCCAGTTCGAGACCGCCGACGCGCAGCGCGTGTTCGCCTGCTTCGACCAGCCGGACCTCAAGTCGGAGTTCACCTGGCACGTCACCGCCCCCGAGCACTGGCGGCTGGTGTCCAACATGCCGATCGAGCGCGAGGAGCCGGCCGCCGGGATGGCGCGCGCCAAGACGGTGCACTTCGATCGCTCGCCACGGATGAGCACGTACGTCACGGCGATCTGCGGCGGCCCGTACCACGAGGTGCGCGACAGCCACGACGGCATCGACCTGGGCGTGTTCTGCCGCGCTTCGATGGCGCGCCACCTCGACGCCGACGACATCTTCCTGATCACCAAGCAGGGCTTCGACTTCTTCCACCGCCAGTTCGGCGTCCGCTACCCGCTGCCCAAGTACGACCAGGTGTACAGCCCCGACTTCAATGCCGGCGCGATGGAGAACTTCGGCTGCGTCGTCCACGCCGAGCAGCACTACATCTACCGCAACCAGGTCACCGACTTCGAGTACGAGCAGCGGGCCAACACGATCCTGCACGAGATGGCCCACATGTGGTTCGGTGACCTGGTCACCATGCGTTGGTGGGACGACCTGTGGCTCAACGAGTCGTTCGCCGAGTGGGCCAGCCACTGGGCCAACACGGCGGCCACCCGCTTCAGCGACGCCTGGACGACCTTCCTGTCGGTCCGCAAGAACTGGGGCTACCGGCAGGACCAGCTCTCGTCGACCCACCCGGTGTACTGCGAGATGCCCGATGTGGACGCGGTCGAGGTCAACTTCGACGGCATCACGTACGCCAAGGGCGCGAGCGTCATCAAGCAGCTCGTCGCGTACGTGGGGATCGAGCCGTTCGTGGCGGGGCTTCGGGCCTACTTCACCAAGCACGCCTGGGGCAACGCCACCTTCGACGACCTGCTGTCCGCGCTGGAGGCGGCCTCCGGCAGGGAACTGCGCAAGTTCGCCGCCCAGTGGCTGGAGACCGCACAGGTCAACACGCTGCGCCCGGAGATCACCCTCGCCGAGGACGGTACGTACGCGTCGGTGGCCGTGCTCCAGCAGGCGACGGAGAAGCACCCGACGCTACGGCCCCACCGCATCGGCATCGGGCTCTACGACCTCACGGACGAGGGCGCGCTGGTGCGCCGCGAGCACATCGAGGTCGACGTGGACGGGGCCCGCTCGGAGATCCCGGCCCTGGCCGGCCTGCCCGCCGCCGACGTCCTGCTACTCAACGACGAGGACCTGACGTACGCGAAGCTGCGGCTGGACGAGCGGTCCATGGCGACCGTGGTCGACCACATCGCGGAATTCGACAACTCGCTGGCCCGGGCGCTGTGCTGGGCCGCCGCGTGGGACATGGTGCGCGACGGCGAGTTGGCCGCCCGGGACTACATCCGGATGGTCACCCGGGGCCTGGCCAGTGAAAAGGACATCAACCTGGTCACGGCCACGCTCGGCCAGGCCCGGTCGGTGCTGGCGTTCTACGCCGACCAGGCATGGGCCCCGGAAGGGTGGCAGCGGCTGGCCCGCTGTGCCGAGCGGGCGGCGGCGCAGGCGGAGCCGGGGAGCGGCTTCCAGTTGGCTTGGGCCCGGGCGTACGCGGCCTCCGCCCGCCAGGTTGGCGACCTCGCTGTGCTCGCTGACTGGCTGCGCGGCGAGAACGTGCCAGCGGGCCTGGCGATCCAGTCGGATCTGCGGTGGAGCCTGCTGCATTCGCTCGTGGCCAACAACGCCGCCGGACCGGACGAGATCGAGGCCGAGCTGGAGGGCGACCGGACCGCCAGCGGTGAGCGGCAGGCCGCGCTCGCCCGGGCGCTGGTGGCCACCCCGGAGTCGAAGGCGGAGACCTGGCGCCGGCTGGTCGAGGACCACCAGCTGCCCAACTGGCTGCAGCGATCGCTGCTGCAGGGCTTCCAGCACCCGGCGCAGGTCGAGCTGACCGCACCCTACGCCGCGGAGTACTTCCGGATCGTGGACGACATCTGGGCGGCGCTGGACAGCGAGCCGGCGCAGGACTTCGTGGCCCTGGCCTACCCGGCCTACCAGGTCAGCGAGGAGACCGTGGCGCTCACCGACGCCTGGCTGGCCCGCGAGGGCAGCCCCGCTCCGCTGCGGCGGCTGATCGCCGAGGGGCGCGACGGCGTCCTACGCGCCCTGAAGGCGCGGGCCAAGGACGCCACCGCCTGATACCCACCGATCCCGGGCACCTATGTCGGATAGGTGCCCGGGATCGGTGGGCGTCAGGTCTTCGTCTTGCGGGCCGCGCGTCAGGTCGTCGCCTTGCCGGCCTGGTCGGTCAGTTGAGCCAGCCCGGCGACCAGGCCGCCGGCCAGGTCGCCGCCGCCGAACGCCGCCGCCATCGACAGCGCGGCCAGCTTGGCGGCGCGGTCGGGGATCCGCTTGCGGGCCTCCGAGCCGGTGATGACCTCGAGCATCCGCTGGTTGGGCGACACGGCAACGAGGACCGAACGGTCCGGGTCGGCCAACTGACCGTGCAGCTTCTCGGCGTGGCCGCGAACCGGCTCGTCGAGGTCGCCCACGTAGATGCTGAAGGTCAGCCCGGTCCCCCGGTCGGCAAGCCGCAACGCCTCGTCCAGGCGCAACAGTTGGCGGGTGTTGAACGGGCCGTCGAGCACCTCGGGGCGCCCGGTCAGCCGGCCGTCCTGGTCACCAGCGGTCACTTGCGCCTCCAGTCGCGCGCTCGGCCGGCTTGCGGGCGGTCCACTCCGCCGCGGCGCTCGAGCCACCGGCCGGCAGGGCCGCCGACGCACCGGCACCGTGCAGTGCCTTGTGCTCATCGGTACCGTCGTCGGTCAGCCGCTCCGGCGCGGACAGGAACCAAACCGGGCGGAACTCGTAGGGCCGGCCTGGCCGATAGCGCTTGCCTCGCCGCACGTCACCGGCGAACACCAGGCCAGTGACGACCGCGATGACAAGAGCCGGAATGCCGACGTAGATGAGCACCGTCTCAATTATTGACAAGCCCAACGCCCCCCGGCGTCGAAGGGACACACATGCGGTCACGTTAGCGGCCGGTGCATCGTAGCCGCGTTGCGGGGTCCCAGGAACCCCTCGCGGCCGAGCGCACCCGGCTGACCTGGACCCGGGGGGACTAGGCGACCTCGGGCAGCTCGAGCCAGTCCGACCAGCGCGGGTCGGGAGTACGGTGGCCGAGCACCCGCCATGCCGTTCCTTTGGGCGCGGCCGGCATTGCGTGTAGCCGCCAGCCCAGCTCCGCCGGCGTACGGTCGCCTTTGCTGTGATTGCACCTGGCGCAGGCCGCGACGACGTTGTCCCACGCGTGGGGTCCGCCGCGGCTGCGCGGCATCACGTGGTCGATCGTCTCGGCGGGCCCGCGGCAGTAGGCGCACCGGCCTCCGTCCCGGGCGAAGATCGCCCGCCGGGACATGCCGATGTGGGTGCGGTAGGGAACGCGGACGTACCGGGTGAGCCGCACCACCGAGGGCACGGGCAGCTCGGCACGGACGCTGTGGAGCGTCCCGTCGCCGTCGGTGACACACACCGCCTTGGCGGATAAGACCAGAATCGTGGCTCGTCTGACGGACACGACACACAGTGGCTCGTACGTGGCATTGAGTACCAGGGTGTTGCCCACCATGAGTCGTATGTCAGGCATCGCTCCCGCCCTCCTAGGGTGATGCGGTCTCCCGTCGCCGCCTGCCTGTCCTGGCGCCAATCGTCCCTGATAGATCGTCGAATTGCACGCGCTAATCGGGGTGGGACCTCGGGTGAAGCTGGCTCCGCTCGGAGCACCACCCATGCTGCGCGGCGAGGCACCGAGTGAGAGTTGCCCGGTAACGGGTGAATTACCGCCATCTGGCAGATCCTTCCTACCCCTCACGCGGGGGGCAGCGAGACGACGGCGAGGGCGATGAGGTACGAAACTATTCCGTGACACCCCTTCACCAGATCGCCACCGCGGTCCGCGCCGACGTCGTGCTGGCCGCGCCGTCTCCCCAGCCGACGCCGAGTTGCCCGAACGCCCGTGAGCTGTGCCACTGGGTGTACCAGCAGACCGGGCAGACCTGGCTCGCCGAAGGCAGCTACCTGGTCCTGGTGCAGCCGCGGCGGATCCTGATGATCGTGGCGCTGGCGGTCCTCGCGCGAGCGCTGTTGCACCGCACGATCAGCCGGCTGGTGCGCAGCACGACCAACGACTCCTCCCCCACTATGCTGCGGCCACTGCGCGAGAAGGTGCCCGGCACCCTGCTGCGCGACGCGACCGGCGCGTTGCCCGAGCGGCGCCGGCAGCGGGCCGAGGCGCTCGGCTCGGTGCTGCGCAGCGTCGCGTCTGCCGTGATCTTCACGGTGACACTGATGCTGGTGCTCAGCGAGCTCGGCCTCGATCTCGCCCCACTGCTGGCCAGCGCCGGCATCGTTGGCCTGGCCGTCGGCTTCGGCGCGCAGAACCTGGTCAAGGACTTCATAACCGGCGTGTTCATGCTGCTGGAGGACCAGTACGGGGTGGGCGACGTGGTCGACGTCGGCCAGGCCAGTGGCACCGTCGAGGCGGTGGGCCTGCGCATCACCACGATCCGCGACGCGAACGGCGTGGTCTGGTACATCCGCAACGGCGAGATCGCACGGGTGGGCAACAAGAGCCAGGGCTGGGCGCAGGTGATGGTCGACATACCGGTCGGCTTCGCGGGCGTGAAGGAGGCGACCGAGATCCTGCGTACGGCCGCGGAACGGTTGAGTGAAGACCCGCAGTGGAGCGACGACCTGATGGAGGCGCCGGAGGTGCTCGGCGTGGAGCAGATCACCGCCGACGGCGTGGTTCTGCGCACCACGGTCAAGACCACGTCCGAGTCGCAGTGGCGAGTGGGGCGCGAACTGCGGCGTTGCCTCACCGAGGCGCTGGACAAAGCCGGTATCGCCGAACGGCTCGGCGCCGGGCGGGTCCTCCTGCATCCGGCGGCCGCGAGCGGCCCGGGGACAGCTACGGCGGCCGCCAGCGGCCCGGGGACAGCTACAGCGACCGGAGCGGCCCAACCTCCGGAGGCAGGCGGGCGGCTGACCGACAGCGGGTTCGGCAACACCCACTAGTCGCGGTTGCCAGATACGGCAAGCGGTGAAGCTTTTGGCACTTTTTGCGAACCGATGGCGGGAACCTTCGGATGAGGGCTCGCGCGTCAGCCGGCCGGTGGGCTATCGTCCGATCGTTCAGGCCCGACGACAACATCCACCCCTTTCGCCGGAGTTCGCTCTGATAGAGGGTCCCGACAACGACGTCGGCCGCCGCCCCCGCACCGACTGGACGCAGATCGGATCGGATCTTGGAGAACCCACCGGTGTCCGACCCGGACCACTTCGCCGGTCGTCCGGCTACCTTCCGCGAGGTTCTGGCGAACGGCGAATTCCGGGCGATCTTCTACTCCAGCGCGTTGTCGATGCTCGGGGACTCGATGGCGCGGGTGGCCGTCACGGCGCTGGTCTTCCAGCGCACCCAATCAGTGATCGCCGCAGCCGCCACATTCGCGATCAGCTATCTGCCGTGGCTGGGCCTGGGCACGGTGCTCGCCGCGCTGGCCGAGCGGTACCCGTACCGGCGGACCATGGTCGTCTGCGACCTGGCTCGGATGGTCACGATCGGCCTGGTCGCAGTGCCCGGTATGCCGCTGGGTGTCGTGCTGGGCCTGCTGTTCGTGACGGCACTGTTCGATCCACCGTTTCGGGCCGCCCGGTCGGCGCTCACCCCGCGGGTGGTGAACGGCGAACGGTACGTGCTGGCTCTGTCCCTGTTCGAGACGACCGCCCAGTTGGCTCTGATCACGGGCTACTTCACCGGTGGCGCCGTCGCCGGGTACAGCTCACGGATGGCTCTGCTGTTCGACGCGGCGACGTTTGGCATCTCGGCGTGCATCGTCGGGCTGGGGGTGCATCACCGCGAACCGGCACTGCGACCGGAGCGACGCAGCAACCTCCTACGGGAGACGGCAGAGGGCTTCACGGTGGTGTTCGGCCGCCGGGTGCTGCGGTCGATCGCGGCCGTCGTCTTCGCCTCGCTGCTGTTCGCGATCATCCCGGAAGGCCTGGCGGCCGCGTGGGCCGGGCACCTCACGATGAACCGGGACGACCGTGGCTGGATGCAGGGTCTGATCATGTGCAGTGCGCCGGTCGGTTTCATCGCCGGCAGCCTCATGATCAACCGTCTCATCGGACTGCCGACCCGGGAGCGGCTCATCCGCCCGTTCGCGGTCATCGCTCCGCTGGCGCTGGTGGTCGCACTGGCCGACCCTCCGGTCTACGGGGTGGCACTGATGACGGCGGCCAGCAGCTTCGCTGTCGCCGCACTGTTACCCGCGGCCAATGGGTTGTTCGTGCAGGTATTGCCCGACGAGTTCCGGGCCCGGGCGTTCGGGGTGATGCAGACCGGGGTGCAGTTGTGCCAGGGCGCCGCCGTGTTCGCCGCGGGCGCACTGGCCAATCGCTTCGGCCTGCCCCTCGTGGTCGGCCTCTGGGGCACCGCTGGGGTCGGCCTGATGCTGCTGTCCAGCCTCACCTGGCCCGGACATGACATCGTCGCCGAGGCGGTCAACCAGGCGCGGGCGACCAACAGGAACACCGGCCAGCACGAGGCGGTCAACCAGGCGCGGCCGACCAACAGGAACACCGGCCAGCACGAGGCGGTCAACCAGGCGCGGCCGACCAACAAGGACGCCGGCCAGCCCGAGCCGGCCAGGTCCGTGGCTGCCCCACCCGACGGCGGGGCCGCCGGGCCGCCCGATGACGAGGCCGTCCGTGGCGCCGGTGACGACTGGTCACCGATGCCGACCGCGTCCCACTGACGGCCGAATACGGGCGGCGCGGCGGTCAACCCCGGATCACCTGGCAGAATCAAATGGTGACGACGCCACTCCAGACCCCCTCGTTCTACGACCAGGTCGGCGGGGAACCGACGTTCCGCAAGCTGGTGGACGAGTTCTACGCCGGAGTCGCTACCGATCCCGTGCTGCGGCCGCTCTACCCGGAAGAGGACCTCGGGCCAGCCGCCGATCGGTTCTGCCTGTTCCTGATGCAGTACTGGGGCGGCCCGAACACGTACTCGGCCACCCGTGGGCACCCACGGCTGCGTATGCGCCACGCCCCGTTCCGGGTGGGGCCGGCCGAGCGGGACGCCTGGCTGCACCACATGCGCCGGGCGGTGGACTCCCTGAGCCTGCCGCCCGAGCAGGCGACCGAACTCTGGCATTACTTCGCCCGCTCCGCCTACTTCATGGTCAACACGCTCGACGACGAAGCCTGAAGGCGACGAACCTCAAGGCGACGACTCCTGAATCCGGATGTTCCCCCGCCTACCTAGTCGGCTTCATCGCCCTGACAACGATTCAGGCCCGGTCTGAAAGACCGGGCCTGAATCGTTTGAGCGAGTGGGGTGACCGAAGGGACTTGAACCCTCGACATCCGGGACCACAACCCGGCGCTCTACCAGCTGAGCTACGGCCACCACGCCGACGCGGAGCTATCCCCGCGGCGCCGACCCATGATAGCCATACCGGCCCCACCCGCGTCGAGTGGGATACCGGTCCGGCGTGTCAGGCTTCCTTGTCGGCGCTCAACAGCGAGGCGGCAACCGCCTTGGCCGTCTCGACGTCCGGCCCGGGTGGCGGCACGAATACGGTGCGCCGGTAGTACTCCAGTTCCCGCACACTCTCTCGGATGTCGGCCAGGGCACGGTGCGCGAGGCCCTTCGCCGGCTGGCCGAAGTAGACCCGCGGATACCAACGGCGGGTCAACTCCTTGATCGAGGAGACGTCGATCATCCGGTAATGCAGGTGCGCGTCCAACCGGGGCATGTCACGCGCCAGGAATCCCCGGTCAGTGGCGATCGAGTTGCCACAGAGCGGCGCCGTCCGCGGCTCGGGGACGTGGCGCCGCACGTACTCCAGGATGATGTCCTCGGCCTCGGCCATGGTCACGGTGGATTCACGGACGGCGGTGGTGAGACCGGAACGCTCGTGCATCTTCTGGACCACTTCGACCATGCCGTCCAGGAGGGCGTCGTCGGCGTGGATCACCACGTCGACGCCGTCATCGAGCAGTTTCAGGTCCGGATCGGTCACGACCACTGCCACCTCGATGAGGGCGTCGTGGGCCAGATCCAGCCCGGTCATCTCACAGTCGATCCAGACCAAAAGATCACTCACGCAGCTAGCGTAGTCCGTACCCCGACATTTGCGCGGCGACCCGCACCGGGATCGACGCTTCGAGTCGCCGGTCGTTGCCGCGGCAGCGCGGGCGGGCGATCAGGACACTGCGGCCGATAGAGTAACCGGGGTCCGGTTGGGACCGACCTGGGAGCGGCCATGACCACCACACGCGCCGACGGCGCGCGAGTCGGTCCCCGCCACCTCGTCATCCTCTTGGCCGCGTGGGCCGCCGCCATCGCCACCCACGCCTGGTACGGCGACCGGCACCGGTTCTTCGATTTCGACATCTACTACCGCGCGGTGCGCTGGTGGGCCCAAGGGCACGACGTCTACTCCTACAGCCAGACCGATCCGGTGCAGGGTTCCCTCGGCTTCACCTATCCGCCGTGCGCCGCGCTGCTGCTGCGTCCGCTCGCCGAGATGCCGCTCGGCGCCGCGCAGGCGGTGTTCGCGACGGTGTCCGTCGCCGCCCTGATCGCGGCCGTCTGGTGCCTGGTCGCCCCGGTGGCGGCCCGGTACGGGTACCCGCCCTGGTTCGGGGTCGCGCTCGCCCTGCCGGTGGTGAGCTGGTTGGAGCCGGTGCGGGAGACGTTCACGTTCGGGCAGATCAACTTCATCCTGATCGGACTCGTCGTGGTCGACCTGCTGGTGGCCGTCCCCCGGCGGTCCCGGCTGGCCGGAGTCGGCATCGGCCTCGCCGCCGCGATCAAGCTGACGCCGGCCATCTTCGTGGTCTACCTGCTGCTGACCCGGCGGTGGCGGGCCGCCGCGACGGCCGCGGCGGCCGCGCTCGTGGCGAATCTCGTGGGCGCCGCGCTGCTGTGGCACGACACGTGGCGGTTCTGGACCGACCTGTTGTGGCAGACGGAGCGGATAGGCCACACGAACCGGATCGAGAACCAGTCCCTCATGGGCGCACTGGCCCGACTGGGCGACGGCGACCCCAACAAACCGGCCTGGGCGCTACTGGCCGTACTGATCATGGGGTACGGGCTGTGGCGGGCCCGCAGGGCGGCACTCGCCGGCGACGAGGTGAGTGGCCTGACGCTGACCGCCCTGGTCGGCTGCCTGGTCAGCCCGGTGACCTGGTCGCACCATCTGCTCTGGTTCGCACCCGCACTGGTCGTGCTCGTCGACGTGGCGTCAGACCGGCGGCGGACCGCCCGACGACGGTGGTCGCTGGCCACGCTGGCCCTTGTGCTCTACGTCACGGCAACGTTCAGCGTGATCAGTTGGTACGACTGGCACGTCGTGGAGCACTCGGCGGACAAGGGCCTGACGGGCTTTCTCATCGACAACTGGTACGTGCTTCTCATGGTTGCGCTGCTGGTCACGCTGCCTTTCAGGCCATCGCCTGCCGCCGAAGGGCCGACCGCGACACCCGCCGAAGGGCGGGAAGCCATGGCCAACTGTCCATAGTGGGATCAACCGGCTAGCACAATTTGGCGCGAATAGAAAGACCTTGTTGCCAATGCTTTGCTCGCATTACCGTGTGGCTTGTCCGAAATGATCCCCACGGACATGAAGTACGGCACGGACGTACCGTCGCCGCGGACGGTCTGGTGCTCCCCCCGCACCGGGTCGCCGACAACCTATAAAGTCACCATCCCCCCGGTGACGAATAGAGTCACCATCCCCCCCGGTGACGAAAGTGGCCTCCGTCGCGGCGGGGGCCACGGTTGTTTCTCCGCCTTCTCCCCACCTGGAGGGTCAGGCGGTCGGCTTGACCAGCGGGAACGGCAGCGTCTCGCGGATGGTCCGGCCGGTCAGCAGCATGACGAGCCGGTCGATGCCCATACCCAGCCCGCCGGTCGGCGGCATCGCGTACTCGAGGGTGTGCAGGAAGTCCTCGTCGAGCTCCATCGCCTCCGGATCACCACCCGCGGCCAGCAACGACTGGGCGGTCAGCCGGCGCCGCTGCTCCACGGGGTCGATCAGCTCGCTGTACGCGGTGCCAAGCTCCATCCCGAACGCCACCAGGTCCCAGCGCTCGGCCAGCCGCGGGTCGTCACGGTGCGCCCGCGTCAGCGGCGACACCTCGGTGGGGAAATCCGTATAGAACGTGGGCGCCTCGGTCTGCCCCTCCACCAGCCGCTCGTACAGTTCCAACACCACCTGGCCGGTCCCCCACGACGGCTGCACCGGCACGTGCGCCGCTCCGGCCAGCTCCCGCAGCCGATCCAGCGACGTGTCCGGGCTGATCTTCTCCCCCAGCGCGAGGGAGATCGCCTCGTGTACCGGCACGACCGGCCACTCGCCACTCAGGTCGACGTCGACGTCGCCTCGCCGGGCCACCGGCTTGCCGTAGGCGGCGACCGCCGCACCGATCACCAGGTCGCGGGCCAGCTCACGCATCGAGACGTAATCGCCGTACGCCTCGTACGCCTCCAGCATCGTGAACTCCGGGTTGTGGGTGGCGTCGACGCCCTCGTTGCGGAAGTCGCGCCCCAGCTCGAAGACCTTCTCCACGCCACCGACGGCCAGCCGCTTGAGGTAGAGCTCGGGCGCGATGCGCAGGTAGAGGCGCATGTCGTAGGCGTTGCTCTGGGTGATGAACGGTCGGGCGTTGGCCCCCCCGTGGATGGGCTGCAGGATCGGCGTCTCGACCTCCAGGTAGCCACGGTCGACCAGCTTCGTGCGCATGGAGTGCAGCACGGCAGCGCGTACCCGCAGCATGTCCCGTGCGGACGGGTTGACGATCAGATCCAGGTGCCGCTGGCGCACCAGCGCCTCCGGGTCGGCCAGGCCGCGATGCTTGTGCGGTAGCGGGTGCAGGGACTTGGCCGTCAACGTCCACGAGTCGGCCCGTACCGTCACCTCGCCCCGCCGCGAAGTGATCACCTCGCCGGTGATCCCGACGTGATCGCCGAGGTCGACGGCTCCCTTCCAGTCGCCGATCGTGTCGCCGTCGAGCATGATCTGCACATCGCCGGACCAGTCCCGCAGCGTGGCGAACACCAGCCGGCCGTGGTCGCGCTCCAGGAGGACCCGACCGGCGACCGCGACCCCATCGCCGGTCGCGGTGTCGGGAGCGAGTTGCGCATACGCCGCCCGCACCTCGCCACACCCGTGGGTACGCCTGAAGCCCGGCGGGTACGGGTCGACGCCGGCAGTCCGCAGCGCATCCAGTTTCGCCAGCCGTACCCGGGTCTGCTCGGGCAGCGGCGGGGCCGAGGGCGCCGATGGCGGTTGGTCGGTGACGGCGGCCGGTTCGGGCTCGACGGACACACCCGTCGGCAGGGCCTCGACCGCGCGGCGGGCAGCGCCTCGGCGCAACAGTGTGCGCAGTCTGGGGACCACGACGAACCCCTCGGCGATACCGGAGGCGAGCCCGACCTTGGCCAGGTCACGGATGTCTTCGAAGCAGACGTAGCGCGGCACCCACTCCGGCCGGTACTTGACGTTGGAGCGGTACAGCGACTCCAACTGGAACCACCGCGAGAAGAACAGCAGCAGCCCGCGCCAGGCGCGCAGGACCGGGCCGGCGCCGATCCGCGCGCCCTCTTCGAACACCGCACGGAACATGGCGAAGTTCAGCGAGATCCGGTCCACGCCGAGCCGGGGCGCGGCCGCGATCAGTTCGGCGACCATGAACTCGATCAGTCCGTTGTCGCTGGAGCGGTCGCGGCGCATCAGGTCCAGCGACAGGCCGTCGCGTCCCCACGGCACGAACGACAGCAGCGCCGTTTCCCGGCCCTCGTCGTCGAGAGCTTCGACCAGGACGCAGCGGCTGTCGGACGGGTCGCCCAGCCGGCCGAGCGCCATCGAGAAGCCACGCTCGGTCTCGGTGTCGCGCCACCGCTCGGCGAGGTCGATGATGCCGACCATCTCGTCGGGCGCGATATCGGCGTGCCGGCGGATGCGCACGGTGTACCCCGCACGCTGCACCCGGTTGACCGCCTGCCGCACCGGACGCATGTCCCGGCCGTCCAGGGAGAAGTCGCGCACGTGGATGATCGCCTCGTCACCCAGCTCGATCACCCGCAGACCGACCCGCGCGTACGCGGTGGCGCCCTCCTCGCCGGCTCCCATCACTGCCGGGGTCCAGGCGTACGCCCGGCACATGTCCAGCCACGCGGTGATCGCCGGCCCCCACGCCTCCGGGTCGCCGATCGGGTCACCGCTGGCGAGACATACCCCGCCGACGACCCGGTAGGTCACGGCGGCCTTGCCGGTGGGCGAGAACACGACCGACTTGTCCCGGCGGGTCGCGAAGTAACCCAGCGAGTCCCGCTCGCCCGAGCTCGCCAGCAACGCGCGTACCCGTCGCTCGTCCTCGGGGGCCAGGGCCGCGGCGGCGCGTTGGGAGCGGAACAGCACGTACAGCGAGGCGAACAGGCTGATCGCGCCGAACAGGCCGAGCACCAGGTTGACCCAGCCGGGGGCCCTCCCGGCGCGCGCGACGTCGAAGACGAACGCGCCACCGGTCACCTTCTCAGCGGCGTAGGTGAACTCGTCCGCGCCGTTGCGCAGCGAGCCCGGGAACGTCTCGACCAGCCCCCACCCGGCCAGCGAGAAGACGAGCACGAGCGCCACCAGAGTGGCCACGGCCTTCGGGAGGCTGGCCCGCTGCACCCGCGCGTAGAACTGCCGGTGTGAGACGGCCAGGACCGCGAGCACGGCGGCGGTGAGCAGCAGGTTGCTGGCGGCGATCCACGGCTCGAAGGGCTTGAGGTCGCTCTCCCAGTACTCCGAGGGCGAGGTGCGGATCAGGTCGTACACCCCGAACAGGGCCAGGTCGGCGGCGACCTGCAGGCCGAAGCCGACCACCAGCATCCAGAAGGCCACCCGCTTGCGGTGGGCCACGGCGACGGCCAGCACGCCGACGACGGCGGCGTAGCCGAGGTTGGCCGGCGCGGGTACGAGCAGTTCGTCCACGGCGACGCGGACCCACTGGGCCCGGTGCTGGAACGCCGCGCTGACCGCCGCGACCGCGCAGAGCACGGCGAGCACGGCGAGCACACCGGCGAACAGCGGCGGAACCCGCTCCCGCCAGTCGCGCCGGCCCTCGCGCGACCGCCCGGCCATTTCTCGCACTACCGCTACAGACACCATGTCTCCCGTTAACCGCCGTCGAGCCCAAAGATAGGCGCCGGACGGGGCGAGGCGCTCCCCCGTACCCGGGAGAGTTCAGCGGAGCACTCGGCGGCCGATGCGCCGATCAGTTGACGGGTACGTCGGCGATGACGGTGGCGGCGTCGATGTCGGAGGTACGCAGCGTGAACCGCAGTTGCCAGGTCCCGGCCGTGGACAGTTGAGCCTGTGCCACGGCGTGATTGTCGGAGATCGGCAGCACCGGCACGTCGACCGGCTCGATGCCCTGCGCGGGCAGTGCGGCGGTGGCCTTCCACTCCTTGATCGACAGCGTGGCCCCGGCGGGCGTGAAGGCGTACAGGTGGATCGTGTTCGCCCCGGTGCGCTTGCCCTCGATCTGCACCTGCAGGGAGTACAGCTTCGTGGTCAACGTCGCGCTGTACGCCCCGCTCTGCTGACTGGCGGCCTGCTCCAGGGCGGCCCGGGCCGGCGTGGTCTGCACCAGCGCCGAGGTCAGGGCGAGGACGACGACGGTGCCGACCAGTTCCAGCAGCACCGACCGGCGCAGGCGCCGTCGCGACGACTCGACACCGTCGACACGGCCGGCGCGGTCGACACCGTCCGCACCGCCGGTGCCCGCCGTTCCGTCGTCGTCCGCACCGTCCGCCCCGTCGTCGTCGGGACCGGCATCCCCCTCCTGCGGCGGCGGGACGGCCCGGATGACCGCCTTCCGCCTCGCCGCGGCCGCCGCGTCCACCGCGGCCATCGCAGACGCCACGGACGCCGCGTTCACCGCGGACTCGGCACCCGCCTTGGACTCGACCAGCCGCACGCCGGCGACCTCGGCCTCGGCGATTTCGGGCTCCGGGTCGGCATCGGCCTCGGATGCGCCTCCGGTGCGGGTGTCGGCGCCGAGCAGCGGCCCGAGGGTCAACCGGCGGGAGTACCAGGCGACGGCGAGCACCAGGGCCAGGATGCCGATCTTGAGTAGCAGGAGCCGGCCGTACGTGGTGTTGTACAGCCCGCGTAGCGAGCCGAGCGAGACCAGCGACTGCGCCGTGCCGGCAATCACCAGCACGGTGACAGCGGTCATCGCCCACCGCGACCACACCGGCAGGATCGCGGCGAGCTCACGGGCGTTGGCCCGTCGCAACAGAAACCCGAAGAGCGTGATCAGCCCGCCGACCCAGACGGCCATCGCGCCGAGGTGGGCCGCGTCGGCGATGGTGGTGACCACCGGCACCGACGTGGCGGCCGGGTGGCCCGATACGGGCCAGGTGGCCATCCCGACCACGGCGAGGATCGCGACGAGAGCCCTATCGGTCCAGCTGGTGCGCACATCCGTACCCGCGGGTCGGTTGACGAACAACGGCAGCAGCACCAACAACGCGGCTATGACGCCGATGCGCACGAGGTGCGCGGCGCCGTACTGGCTGTTGAACACCTCGCGCAGGTCGGCGGCGCTCGCCCCGAACACGCTCGTCCCCGCGTGGTAGGGCGCCTGCAGGTACTGCTCGGCCAGCGACGACAGGACGACCAGGCCGACACCGATCTTGATCATGAGTAGCGGACCGCGCCGCGACAGCCGCCGGGGCCACAGCAACGTCAGGAACAGCGCCGGGCCGGTCACCAGGACCAGTCCGGCGTATCCGAGGTAGCGCGCGCCGCCCAGCAGCGAGGTCACCAGCGGGTCGGTGGCTGTCCCGTTCGTGGTCGCGTTCGGCGCGCTCGCCGATGGCGCACCGATCGAGAAGGGGATGCCGCCCGCGATCGGGTGGCTGTCCGCCGAGATGACGCGGAAGCTGATCAGGTACGTGCCGCGCTCGGTCGTCGCCTTCATCGGGATGCGCAACTGCGAGCCCTGCGTGGTCGGGGCGGCGCCGTCGACCTTGCGACCATCCGGGCCGATGATGTGGATCTTCTGCGGCACGATGCGCACCGGCTCGCTGAACGTCAGCACCACTTCGCCCGGGGAACTCGCCAGTATCGCCCCGGACTGCGGTTCGCTCTGCAACAGCGCCGCGTGCGCGCTCGCGGGGCCGGCCGGCGTGATGAGGACAGCCAGCAGCCCGAAGATCAGTCCCGCCAGCGCGGCGAGGGCACGGCACCGTGTCATGGACCCAAGCTTGCCCGTCCGCTGGTGGCTGTCACTACGGGCTTGGTCAACGCTCACGTGGCAGATAGTCGGGCGGGCTGGCCGGAAAGTTCCCACGAACACCGAGGTCAACGCGAACCCCGGGGCACCGACCCCGCGTACCCGCGCCGGACCGGACAGTGATATAGATCACCGAGGGAACCAAATTTCGTACGGGAGGCGACAAACCCCGGTGAGCATCACGCACCGCTGGGCTTCCGCGCGCCCCTGGCTGGGCACCCTCGCCCGGGTGGCACTGGCCGTCGTGTGGCTGATCGCGGGCGGTTCCAAGCTCGGCGACCTCGCCGGATCCGGGCGCGCCGTGGCCGCCTTCCGGCTGATGCCGGTGGAGGCGGCCCGCATCGTGGGCGCGGCTTTGCCGTTCGTGGAGCTCGCTCTGGGCGTACTGCTGCTGTTGGGCCTGGCCACCCGGTTGGCCGCCGCTGTCACCGCGGCACTGTTCGCCGTCTACATCGTGGGTATCGCGGCCGCATGGGCACGGGGGCTGTCCATCGACTGCGGCTGCTTCGGCGGCGGCGGGCAGCTCGCGCCGGGCCAGCACCCCAACTACGCCCCGGACATCCTGCGTGACGTGGGGCTGTTACTGATCGCCGGCTTCCTGGTGATCTGGCCGCGCACCCGTCTCGCCATCGACGAATGGCTCCTGGGGGGAGAAACGGCATGAGTTCACGGGCCAACAAGAAGCAGGCCGCGCGGGTGGTGCGCGATCAGATCGCCCGGGAGCGGGCCCGGGCCCGGCGGATGTGGGTGTCGATCGCCGCCGCGGCGGTGCTCGTGATCGCGGGGCTCGCCGGCTGGGCGGTGTACTCGAACCAGCGCTCGTCGAGCTATGCGACGCCTGCGCACGCCACCGCCAACGCCGACGGCCTGGTCGTCGGCACCGGGGCGAAGACCGTCGACGTGTACCTGGACTTCATCTGCCCGGTCTGTAGGCAGTTCGAGGAGTCCGCCGGCGCAGGCCTCAACCAGATGGTCGCCGCCAACAAGATCAAGATCGTGTACCACCCCTTGGCGTTCCTGGACCGCGCCTCCAGCACCCAGTACTCGACGCGGTCCGCCGCGGCAGCCGGGTGCGCCTCGGACGCCGGGAAGCTGGCCGAGTACGTGCAGACGCTGTACGCCAACCAGCCGCCCGAGGGCAGCGCGGGCCTGAGCGACGATCAGCTGATCCAACTGGGTCACACGGCCGGCATCTCCGGCTCGGGCTTCGACACCTGTGTGCGCGACGGCAAGTACAAAACCTGGGTCCAACACGTCACCGACGCGGCCGTATCACGCGGCGTAACCGGAACACCGACGGTGTACGTCGACGGCAAGCAGGTCCAGGCGAGCCTGCCTGCCATCACCCAGGCCGTCGGCGGCTGACCGGTAGGTTGGAAAAATGACCGAGACACGGCTCTCCCCGGGCGACCAGGCCCCGGACTTCACGCTGCCCACCGCCGACGGCGGCCGGCTGTCGCTTGCCGACCTGCGCGGCCGCAAGACCGTGCTGTACGCGTACCCGGCGGCCATGACACCGGGCTGCACGACGCAGGCCTGCGACTTCCGCGACTCGCTCGCCTCGCTGCAGGGGGCCGGATACCAGGTCGTGGGGATCTCGCCCGACAAGCCGGAGAAGCTGGCCCAGTTCGTCGAGCGGGACGCGCTGACGTTCCCGCTCGTGTCGGACCAGGACAAGTCGGTGCTGACGGCGTACGGCGCGTACGGCGAGAAGCAGAACTACGGCAAGACCGTCGTCGGCGTGATCCGGTCCACCTTCGTCATCGATGAGGAAGGCCGCGTGGAGCGGGCGCTCTACAACGTGAAGGCCACCGGTCACGTGGCCAAGCTGCGCCGCGACCTCGGCCTGGACTGAGGCTGATCGCCCGGCCTGGACTGACGCCAGCTACCCGGCCGGGACCGACGCTCACTACCGGCGCGAGAACCCCGGTGACGCCACTCGCGCCGGCACCCTAGACTCAGGGGCGCCGCGCGGGAGTGGCGGAATGGCAGACGCGCCAGACTTAGGATCTGGTGTCTTCGGACGTAGGGGTTCAAGTCCCCTCTCCCGCACTTCGAAGTGGAAACCCATCCCACCAGGCTGACCCACAGACGGACTCTCAGCTTCCACCCGAACCTGTGCCCGGATCCGGGCACGTGGGCAATGACCGCCCCTCCGGGTTCGAGCCGTCCGCCACCGACGCCGAGACGCTGCGCGCCGTCGTAGCGGCGACTGCGCAACCCGCGCCACCGCGGACCGGTCCGCGCATTGCGAAACACAGCACCTCCCCTCCGGCCACCGCCCACGACCACGCCACGGCCCGCATCGACCTCCGCAGCCACTGCCTCAACGCCGAGCGTGCCTCCGTCCTGGGCAGGCATGCACGCGCTGCTGACTGAGGGCAAGGAACGGGTACCCGCCGAGGCGCTCACCCTGAGCGCACCAGCGCCGTCCGGGGAAATTTCGATCACGCCGGGCCCGCGCACCAGGAACCTGGAGGAGTTCTTCGCGCAGGTCGACCCGGAAACGCTGGATCGATTCGAGGAGCGCTTCAACAAGCTCGCGGTGTAGGTAGACGACATCGTCACTGAACACCCACCGGATGGAACCTCCCGTTGTCGTGGCGATACCCTGCGCGTTGTTGGCTTCGGTGGGTGGGGGTGCGGTGCTCGAGTCGCGCGTGGTGGTCGACGCAATCACGTCACCGGCCTACATCGCCGCCCCTCACTGGCGAGGCGCCGTGCGTCATCACCCTGTCGGCGCCACCCTGTCGGCGCCGCACCAGGTGACGCCGGTCACGACAGCAACGGTGCCGCCCCCGATCAAGGACGGGCCGTGACGGGACGCACCCGAGGCATGCGGCGGTGACGGCAAGGGTCGGGTCGTCGGCGCGGGATGCCGACGCGAGGCTGGCAGCGGCGCTACCCGGACTGACGCTATCCGAGCTGCCCGGGGTGCCGATCGTCCTGGCCGTGGTCGATCAGACCGGCGAGGCTCTGGAGCTGGTCTGGTCGACCGCCGTGCCGCCGGAACTGGCCGAGGCATGGGCGCACATCCCGCTCGCGGCGGACGTGCCGCTGACCGAGGCGGTGCGCCGCGGCGAGCCGGTGCGCAGCGACTCGCTTCCGCACCCGCTGGGCCGCTACCGCGCGATCCTCCGGAGGCTGAACAAGGCGGTGGCGGGCACTCTTGCAGTACCGGTGTGGGCGCGGACCGGCAACGGCCCCGCGGTGGTTGGGGCGGTCGGAGTCGGATTCCGTGGCCCGGTGCCGCCGTACGCGCTGCAGACGGTGACCGTGTTCGCCGCGCAGTGTGCACAGGCGATCGAGGACGCCGGCGTGGCGCACGGGACGGTTCAGACCTTCGACGAAGGGACCGGCCTGCTGACGCGCAAGGCGCTCGGTACGGCGGCCGAGGAGGTCGACGCGATCGCCGTGGCCCGGACCCTGGCCGAGGAGCAGGCCCGCCGCACCATGCTGTTACAGCGGCTGACCGCCGCCCTGGCCGCCGCGGCCGACACCGAGCAGGTGGCCGAAGCGGTCCTGACGATGGTTCTCGACACGTTGAGCGCGGACGCCGGCGTCATCACGCAGCGCGACCCGGCCGGGCGGTCGCGGGCGCTGGCCTCGGTCGGGTCGTCGCCGTCGCGTGCGTCCTGGGAGGAGGTCGCGCACGGCGCGACGCCGCTGTCGGCGGAGGTTCTGGCCACGGGCTGCCCGGTGGTAATCACTAGCCGGGCGGACCGGGACACCCGCTACCCGACGCTCGCTGGCCTGCCGATGCCCCACCAGGCGTGGGTCGCGGTGCCGCTGCTCATCCACGGTGAGCGGGTGGGCCTCGCGGAGTTCGGCTGGACCGAGCCCAGGAAGTTCGCCGCGGACGAGGTCGACCTGCTGGTCGCGGTGGCCGACTACACCGCCAACGCGATCGAGCGGACCCGGCTGCTCGACCGGGAGCGGCGCACCCGCGCCCACCTGACCCTGCTGGCCGAGGCCAGCGCGCCGCTCACCGCAGGGGTCACCGAGGCTGACCGGCTGGCCGGGTTGGCCGACGCCCTCGTCGACGCGTTCTGCGACTGGTGCGTCATCCTCATGATCGACGAGCAGGGTGGGCTGCGCCGAGCGGTCATCCGTGCGCCCGGCGCGCAGCGACAGCTGGTTGATTGGCTCACCGGCGCCGGTGTGACGCTGCGGGGCGAGCAAGACCCACGCGCGGTCGCCTGGCAGGAACGCCGCGTGGCCCAAGCCGCCATCGACGACCTCGGCGCATACCTCGGCGATTTGCCGGCCGATCTGCCCACCGAAACCACCACTCTCGGCCCCGGCACGCTCCTCGCCGCGCCTCTGGTCGCCCGCGACGAGGTCATCGGCGTGCTCACCGTCTGGCGGAAGGCCGACCGCGATGCGTTCGACACCGACGACGAACAGCTGCTGACCGACCTCGGCTACCGCGCCGGCACCGCGATCGACAACCTCCGGCTGCTGGCCGAGCGCACCTACGTCGCCTCCCGGCTGCAGGACAGCCTGCTGCCGGCGCAGCTGCCCACCATCGACGGCGTGGAGCTGGCGGCCGGGTACCTGGTCGCCGAAGCCGCCGCCGACGTCGGCGGCGACCTCTACGACGTCTTCCCGGTCGGCCCCGATGGCAGCTACGCCCTCATCGTCGGCGATGTCACCGGCCGTGGGGTGGACGCCGCCGGCCTAACCGGCATCACCCGCGCCGCCCTGCGGGCGCTCGCCGGGCAACTGCCCGTGCCCGCCGCGCTGGCCCGGCTCAACACCCTGCTAGCTGAACAGACCG
>JAOPWA010000196.1 GCA_025965915.1 Dactylosporangium sp.
TGGTGTGTGAGGCCGGTCCGGCCGCGTCGCGGGGCGGGCGGCGGTCCACATTGGTCGAGCTCAACCATGATCTGCGGTTCGCCGCGGTGGATCTGGGGGCCCGGTCGATTGACGTGGAGATCACCGATGGTCGGCTCGAGCCGATCGTGGCGCATTCCGAGCCGGCGGACATCCGGTCGGGTCCCAAGGTGATCCTGCACCGGGTCAGCGAGATCCTGGCCAAGTTCAAGGCCGAGGGGGCCTACGACCGGCTGCAGGCGATCGGTATCGGTGTGCCGGGTCCGGTCAGTTTCCGCGACGGGGTGCCGGTCTCGCCGCCGATCATGCCGGGTTGGGACCGGTATCCGGTGCGGGAGGTGCTCAGCCGCGAGCACAGCTGTCCGGTGGTCGTGGACAACGACGTGAACATCATGGCGATCGGGGAGCGCTACGGGGGAGTGGCCCACACGGCCGACAATCTGCTGTTCGTCAAGATCGGTACGGGTATCGGTTGTGGTATCTACCTGGGTGGTCAGGTCTACCGGGGTACGGACGGCTGCGCCGGCGACATCGGTCACATCCAGGTCGACGACGACGGTCCGGTCTGTTCCTGCGGCAACATCGGGTGTCTGGAGGCGTTCTTCGGTGGGGCGGCGTTGGCCCGTGACGCGTTGGCGGCCGCGCGTAGCGGTCAGTCCCCGGCGCTGGCCGAGCGGCTGGCCGCGGGCGGCACGTTGGCCGCGCCCGACGTCGCGGCCGGCGCCGCGGAGGGTGACGTCGCGTGCAATCAACTCATCCGTGAGGGCGGCCGGCGGGTCGGCATGGTGCTCACCGGTCTGGTCAGTTTCGTGAATCCGTCGATGATCGTGATCGGTGGTGGGCTGGCCGGTCTGGGGCATCTGCTGCTGGCGGAGATCCGTAGCGTGGTCTACCGTCGGTCGCTGCCGCTGGCCACCGGTAACCTGCCGATCGTCATGTCGGAGCTGGGCTCGCGCGCCGGTGTGGTCGGCGCGGCCGTGCTCGCCAGCGACCTCGCGTACGGGCAACCCTCATGACCGCGCCAGACCCGGTCGTGCTCCGCCTGACCGGCATCGTCAAGACGTTCCCCGGCGTGCGCGCTCTCGACGGGGTGGAGTTGGAGGTACGAGCCGGCGAGGTGCACTGCCTGCTGGGTCAGAACGGCGCCGGCAAGTCGACGCTGATCAAGGTGCTGGCCGGGGCGCACCGGCCGGACTCCGGCGAGATTCTCTGGTCTGGTCAGCAGGTCTCGTTCGGCAACCCACAGGCTGCGACGAAGGCCGGAATCGCCACCATCTACCAGGAGCTGGATCTCGTCGAGGATCTGACCGTGGCGGAGAACATCTTCCTCGGCCACGAGCCGCGCACCGGCGGGTTCGTGCACCGCGGACGGATGCGCCGCGACGCGCGGACGATCCTCGGCCGACTGGGGCACGCCGAGATCCCGGTGGGTCGGGCGGTGGCCAAGCTGCCGGCGGCGGCCAAGCAGATCGTGAGCATGGCCCGGGCGCTGTCCTATGAGGCGCGCCTGATCGTGATGGACGAGCCGAGCGCCGTGCTCGCCCACGACGAGGTGGCCAATCTGTTCCGGGTGATCCGTGACATGACCGCGCAGGGCATCGCGGTCGTCTACATCTCGCACCGGCTCGAGGAGATCCGCGAGATCGGCGATCGGGTGACCGTGCTCAAGGACGGCCGTACCTCGGCGGTCAACCTGCCGGCCCGCACCACTCCCACGAGTGAGCTGGTCAGCCGGATGACCGGGCGTGCGATCGAGTATGTCTTCCCGGCCCGTACGACCCGGACCGTCGACCGCGAAGCGGTGCCGTTGCTGGAGGTCGAAGGCCTGACCCGGCACGGTGAGTTCGCCGACGTGTCGCTGTCTGTCCACAGCGGAGAGATCGTGGGCATCGCCGGACTGGTCGGCTCCGGGCGCTCGGAGCTGCTCGAGACCATCTACGGGGCCCGCCGGGCACACGCCGGGCAGGTGCGCGTCGACGGCCGGGCACTGAGTGCCGGCCGGGTCGGCGCGGCCGTACGCGCCGGCCTCGGCATGGCGCCGGAAGAGCGCAAGAGCCAGGCGCTCGTGCTCGACGAGCCGATCTATCGCAACATCACGCTGGCCTCGTTCGGTCGGTATGCGACCGGCGGCTTCACCAACGCCAACCGGGAGCGGGACGCAGCAGCGAACGTGGCCGACGCGCTCGAGCTGCATCCGCGTGACGTCCGCCGGCCGGTCCGGACCCTGTCCGGTGGCAACCAGCAGAAGGTGGTGCTGGGCCGTTGGCTGCTGGGCCAGGATGTCGGGTCGCCGCCAGGAACGACCCCGCGAACCGGCATGGTCGGAGGCACCCGGATGCTGCTGCTCGACGAGCCGACCCGGGGTGTGGACGTCGGGGCCAGGGCCGAGTTGTACCAGGTGATCCGCCGGCTGGCCGATGACGGTGTGGGCGTGCTGCTGGTCTCCAGTGAGGTGCCCGAGGTACTGGGACTTGCCGACCGGGTGTTGGTGATGCGCGAGGGTCGCCTGATCCGCGAGGCGCCCGCCGCGCAGCTCGATGAGGAAACCGTACTCGACCTCGTCATGGCGGGGTCCCTTCTGGAGGTGACGGCGCCATGACCGAACCGGCGAATGCCGTGACAGCGGCCGGCCAACCGCCGACGGCGGTGGCCGTGCCGGCCGCGGGTGGCCGACCATCTGGGTCGCCGCCAGCGCGTGGCGGTTGGTGGCGCGATGACGCGAGCGAGCCGGTGCGGCGCAACCTGGGTCTCATCGGCGTGCTGCTGGTGCTGTACCTCATCGGGGCCTTCGCCCGGCCGGACATCTTCGCCCACGGGGGCCGGTTGTGGAGCAACGAGCTGACCGTGCTCACCCAGGCGGCGAGCATCGGCGTGATCGCGGTCGGGATGACCTTCGTGATGATCGGCGGAGGCATCGACCTGTCCGTCGGCGCGCTGCTGGCGCTGGCAAGCGTGTGGTCGACCACGCTCGCGACCCAGAGCTATGGTCCCGGTGTCATGATCTTCGCCGCGCTGCTGGTGGGTACCCTCTCGGGCCTGGTCAACGGGATCCTCATCGCCTACGGCCGGATGGTCCCGTTCATCGCGACGCTCGCCACGATGGTCGCGGCGCGCGGCCTCGCGCAGAAGATCTCCGGCAAGCTGACCCAGATCGTCAAGGTCAGCAGCATCAACAAGATCGCCGAAACCAAGCTGCTTGGCATTCCGTTGCTGGTCATCATCTTCGCCGTCGTCGCGGTAGCGGGCTGGATCCTGCTCAACCGCACCACCTTCGGTCGGCGCACGGTCGCGATCGGCGGCAACGCCGAAGCGGCCCGCCTGGCCGGGATCAACCTGCGGCGTCACCAGTTGATGCTCTACGCATTGTCCGGACTGTGCTGCGGCATCGCCGCGGTCATGGTGACCTCGCTGGCCAATGCCGGGTCATCCGACCACGGCAACCTCTATGAGCTACAGGCCATCGCCGCCGCGATCATCGGCGGCACCTCACTGGCCGGTGGGCGTGGCACGATCGTCGGCTCAGTGCTCGGCGTGCTGGTTTTCACCCAGATCAACAACCTGTTCATCGTCAACAACCTTCAGTTGGAGTACCAACTGATCGCACAGGGCGCCATCATCGTCGGCGCCGTGCTCATCCAACAGTTCCGGGTCGCCGCCCTGCGGCGGCCGGCACCACCCGGCGCCTAGCCAGTTCGCGTACCCCACACCCGCCATGCCTGCGTTCCTTGAGGACGGAGGCGTGGATCGGTGCACCCCGTTTCGACCAGGAGGTCGTCATGAGCAACAAAATCGGTGATCTGTCCCGCAGACGTGTACTGATGGGCGGGGCCACCATCGGCGCCGGTACCCTGCTGGCGGCCTGCACCTCCAACAGCGATACCAAGAGCAAAGACAGCGGTCAGACCAAAGTGGTCGCCGGCGACAACGCCGCGCCGGGCAAGACGGTGACGATCGGCTTCTCCGCCCCCGCCGCCGACCACGGCTGGATCCGGGCCATCACCGACAACGCCAAGAAGCAGGCCGCGCTGTACTCCGACGTCAAGTTCACCCAGGTCGACGCCGGTAAGGACGCCCCCGCCCAGGTCGCGGCGCTGCAGACGCTGATCCAGCAGAAGCCCGACGCGATCGTGCTGCTCCCGCAGGACGGTGCCCAGCTCACCGCTGCCGGCAGGGCCGCCATGCAGGCCGGAATCCCGGTCATCAACCTCGACCGGGAGTTCACCGACGCGGGTGCGTCCCGGCTGCTCATCAAGGGTGACAACTACGGCATGGGCGTGGCCGCCGGGCTCTACATCGGCAACAAGCTGAAGGGTAAGACGGATGCGGTGATCGCCGAGATCGCCGGCATCGACAGCCTGCCGCTGACCCAGGAACGCTCACGTGGCTTCAAGGAAGCACTGGCCACCTTCGGTCTACGGGTCACCAACCGGGTCGCGGCGCAGTTCACCGTGCAGTCCGGCCAGGACGTGACAGCCAACCTGCTGCAGGCCGCCTCGAAGATCGACGCGATCTGGAACCACGACGACGACCAGGGCGTCGGGGTGCTCGCCGCGATCAGCCAGGCCGGCCGGAAGGAGTTCTTCATGGTCGGCGGTGCCGGCTCGCTGGACGTGATGCAGCACATCAAGGCCGCCGACACCCCCCTGGAGTGCACCGTCACCTACCCGCCGAGCATGGCGTCCTCGGCCATCTCCCTGGCCCGGTTGATCGCGCAGGGCAAGGGCATATCCGACCTCGTGGAGCTCCAGGTGCCCAAGCAGATCGTCCTCGCCTCCGAGACGATCACCAAGGCCAACGTCGACAAGTACCTGCCACTCGGGTTCAAGTCCTAAGTAAAACGGGGGGAGTACCGCCAGTGTCCACACAGGAACTGCGGGTTGGTATGGTCGGCTACGCGTTCATGGGCGCCGCGCACTCACAGGCGTGGCGTACCGTGAACCGGGTCTTCGACCTGCCGCTCAGAGCGAGCATGGTGGCGGTTGCCGGCCGGCATACCGCGAAGGTCGCCGCTGCCGGGGCGCGGCTCGGCTGGGCCGAGTCGGTCACCGACTGGCGTGAGCTGATCGCGCGGGACGACATCGACCTCATCGATGTCTGCACCCCAGGTGACAGCCATTGCGAGATCGCCATTGCGGCGCTGCGGGCAGGCAAGCACGTCCTGTGCGAGAAACCGCTGGCCAACTCGGTGGAGGAGGCCCGGTTCATGGCCGAGGCCGCATCGCGCGCCCGCATCCACGGGGTCCGCGCGATGGTCGGGTTCAACTACCGCCGGGTACCCGCGGTGGCCTTCCTGCGTCAGCTCGTGGCGGACGGTCGGCTCGGCGAGATCCGGCACGTCCGGGCGGTCTATCTCCAGGACTGGATCACCGACCCGCAGTTTCCCCTGGTCTGGCGGCTCCAGCGCGACAAGGCCGGATCCGGGGCGTTGGGCGACATCGGGGCGCACATCGTCGACCTCACCCAGTACGTCACCGGTGAGCAGATCACCGGAGTCAGTGGGTTGACCGAGACGTTCGTCCGGGAGCGGCCGCTGCCCGCCGAGGCGAGCGGACTGTCCGCCTCGACGGGCAATGGCGTGCGACCAGCGACCGGGCCGGTCACCGTCGACGACGCGGCGGTCTTCGTCGCGCGCCTGTCCGGCGGTGGGCTCGCCTCGTATGAGGCGACCCGCTTCGCCACCGGGCGCAAGAACGCGCTGCGCGTGGAGGTCAACGGCTCGCTCGGCTCTGCCGTCTTCGACCTGGAGCGGCTCAACGAGCTGGAGTTCTACGACGCCACCGTGCGAGGGCCGCAACAGGGTTTCAGCCGGATCCTGGTCACCGAGGCCGACCACCCGTACATGTCGGCCTGGTGGCCGGCCGGGCACATCATCGGCTACGAGCACTCCTTCACCCACCAGATGCGCGACCTCATCGAAGCCATCGCCACCGGCACCGATCCCGCGCCCTCGTTCGACGACGCGTTGCAGGTCCAGCTCGTGCTCGACGCCGTCGAGCGCAGTGCGGCGGCCGGTTCGGGATGGACCCCGATCGCCGTACCAACCATCCAGGCGCTGGCGTGAGCTGGCCGGAGAGGAGCACATGATGGCGCGACCGATCACCCTGTTCACCGGGCAATGGGCCGATCTACCCTTCGAGGAGGTCTGCCGGCTCGCCTCGAACTGGGGCTACGACGGTCTGGAGATCGCGTGCTGGGGTGACCACTTCGAGGTCGATCGGGCGCTCGCCGACGAGTCCTACATAGACCGCAAGCGGGAGACGCTGGCCAAGTACAACCTCGATGTCTGGGCCATCTCCAACCACCTGATGGGGCAGGCCGTCTGCGACCACCCGATCGATCAGCGGCACCAGGCCATCCTGCCCGGCCGCATCTGGGGAGACGGGGAGCCCGAGGGGGTACGTCAGCGGGCCGCCGAGGAGATGAAGGACACCGCCCGGGCCGCGGCCAGGCTCGGCGTACGGACCGTCGTCGGCTTCACCGGATCCTCGATCTGGCACACCCTGGCCATGTTCCCGCCGGTGCCGCCGTCGATGATCGACGACGGGTACCAGGACTTCGCCGACCGGTGGAACCCGATCCTGGACGTCTTCGACGAGGTCGGCGTGCGCTTCGCGCACGAGGTGCACCCCAGCGAGATCGCCTACGACTACTGGACCACCAAGCGGACCCTCGAAGCGATCGGGCACCGGCCGGCGTTCGGGCTCAACTGGGACCCGTCGCACTTCGTCTGGCAGGAGCTCGACCCGGTCAACTTCATCTTCGACTTCGCCGACCGTATCTATCACGTCGACTGCAAGGACGCGAAGGTACGGACCGGTGACGGCCGGCGTGGCCGGCTCTCGTCCCACCTGCCCTGGGCAGACCTGCGCCGGGGCTGGGACTTCATCTCCACCGGCCACGGCGACGTGCCCTGGGAGGACTGCTTCCGGGCGCTCAACGGGATCGGCTACGACGGTCCGATCTCGGTGGAGTGGGAGGACGCCGGGATGGACCGGCTCATCGGCGCGCCGGAGGCGCTGGCGTTCGTACGCCGGCTCGCGTTCGACCCGCCATCGGCCGCCTTTGACGCGGCCTTCGCCAGCAAGGACTGACCGGTCGACGTGGGGAGCAGATCATGTCCGATGGAGCGCCGAGGATCGGTGTCTGGTTTGCGGGGGCCCGTGGATCGGTATCGACGACGGCCATCGTGGGTGGGCTCGCGATCGCCCACCGGCTTGCCGACCGCACCGGCCTCGTAAGCGAGCTCCCGGTGTTGGCCGACGTCGCCTTACCGGCCTTCGAGGACCTCGTGTTCGGTGGACACGACGTCGACCCGATACCGCTGCCGCGCCGGGCGGAGCTCCTGGCCGACGCGGGGGTGGTGCCCGGCGCGCTGGTCCGCAAGCTGGTCGGCGACCTCGGAGAGGTCGACCACCGCATCCGGCAGGTGACGCCGCTGCCGGCCGGCGGGCAAGCCGAGTACGCCGCGCGGATCGAGCACGACCTGCGGGAGTTCCGCGACCGGGAGGCCTGCGAGCGGGTGGTCGTGGTGAACCTGTCGTCCACGGAGCCGCCGCTGGCCGCCAGCCCGGCGCATGCCGATCTGGACGCGCTGGAACTCGCTCTCCGCGGCTCTGATCGGGTGCTGTCCACCAGCTCGCTGTACGCGTATGCGGCCTTGCGGGCCGGATGCTCCTTCGCCGACTTCACCCCGGGTAGCGGGGCTCGCCTGCCGGCCCTGGCCGAGCTCGCCCAGCGACAGGGCCTGCCGTGGGCGGGCAGCGACGGCAAGACCGGGGAGACTCTGGTCAAGTCCGCCCTCGCCCCGATGTTCGCGATGCGCAACCTGCGGGTGCGGTCCTGGGCGGGTACCAACCTGCTGGGCGGCGGAGACGGCGCGACCCTCGCCGACGAGCGGGCCACCGCCAGCAAGGCCGCCAGCAAGGCGCGCGTGCTGGGTGAGGTCCTCGGGTACGAGGTGGACGCTCCGCTGCACATCGACTACGTCCCGGATCTTGGTGACTGGAAGACCGCCTGGGATCACGTCTCCTTCGAGGGCTTCCTCGGTACCCGGATGGCGATGCAGTTCACCTGGAACGGCTGTGACTCCGCGCTGGCCGCTCCGCTGGTGCTCGACCTGGCCCGGCTGCTCGCGCGGGCTCACGACGCGGGCCGGTCGGGTCCCCAGGCGGCGCTGGCCTTCTTCTTCAAAGATCCGGTCGGCACCGACGAGCACCGGCTCGCGCAACAGTTCGAGTCGCTCGTCGAGTGGGCGCACGGTCTCGGTGGCCGGTCGTGACCATGCGGCTACGCGACCTCATCGAACTGGTACGGGCGCCGGCGGCACTGTCGGTGCCGGGAGACGTCGTCGCCGGTGCGGCGGCGGCCCGGGTGCTCTCGCCGCGTACGCCGGCTCTGGCGGGCGCCTCGGTCTGCCTGTACTGGGCCGGTATGGCGGCCAACGACTGGGCCGACCGGAACGTGGACGCCGTCGAACGCCCGGAGCGCCCGATCCCGTCCGGCCGGGTGTCGCCGCCGGTGGCGCTGGGCGTGGCCGTCGGGCTCACCGCGGCGGGCGTGGCCGGGGCCGGCCTG
>JAOPWA010000198.1 GCA_025965915.1 Dactylosporangium sp.
TGGTCGCCTGGTCCCAGCGGCCGAGGTTCGACGCCACCAGCCGTTGCGCCAGCTCCACGAGGCCTTCGAGGTCGTCCACCTCGGATACCGGCGCCCAGGGTGACAGGCCGCGCAGGAACAGCGTCTCCGCCTTGTACAGGTTGCCGATGCCGGCGAGGTTGCGCTGGTCGAGCAGCGCGTCGGCGATGGCACGATCGGGCCGGGCCCGCAGCCGCCGGGTCGCCTCGGCCGGATCCCAGTCGGGGCCGACCAGGTCAGGGCCGAGGTGACCGACCAGCCGGCGCTCGTCTGCGGTGGGCACGAGCGCCAGCTCGTGCAGGTGGAAGCCGACGGCGACGCCCGCCGCGGTGTGGAGCGCCACCCGGATCGTGTGCGTCGGGCCGCGCCACCGCTCACCCGGCGCGTAGACCCGCCAGGCGCCGTCCATGCGCAGGTGTGAGCGCAGCGTGTACCGCTCGTCTGCCGGAGTGGCGAGCCGCAGCAGCAGGTGCTTGCCGCGGCTGGCCGACTCGACCACGGTCCAGCCGGTGACGTTCGCCGCGGCCAGGCGCGGAACCCGGAAGTCGCCGCGCTGGATCCGCTGCCCGGTCAGGGCGCGGCCGACGACCTGGGCCGTGTTCCATACCGTGTCACCCTCGGGCACAGCTTTCGACTCTACGATCGTGCGCATGGGTGTGACGATCCGCACCGCCGGCAGGCGGGACCTTGATGACGTCGTGGCGCTGTCGGTCGCGCTCTTCGCCGAAGACGCGGGGCAGCGCGATCCGCATACCGATCTGGACTGGCCGCGCCGGGAGGGCCACGAGTACTTCGGCGGCCTGCTGACCGGGCCGACCACCCGTTGCTGGTTGGCGGAGGTCGATGGGACGATCGCCGGCTCGCTGATCGGTCGGATCAAGCGGGAGTCCACCCTGCGGCCGATACGGGTGGCCGAACTGGAGAGCATGTACGTGAGGGCGGAGTACCGCGGCATGGGCCTGGGCACCGCGCTGGTCGCCGAGTTCTTCGAGTGGGCGCGTGTCCGGGGCGCGAAGCTGGCGGCGGTGACCGCTTACGCGGCGAACGACCGGGCGCTGCGGTTCTACGCCCGTGCCGGCTTCATCGCGAGGAGCGTGCATCTCGAGTTGGGTCTGTGAGGTCATGGCCGAGCCGGCCGGGCTGAGCCATCGATAGTCGCGGCGATCCTGCCGAGTCACCGCAAGTTCACGTTCCCCCTTATTGCATATTGTTTGCAGCAAAGTAGGCTCGGCGATAACCAGCCTGGGGAGGGAGCGCGGCGTGCACATTCCAGACGGTTATCTGAGCCCGCAGACCTGCGCGGCGGCATACGTCGTGGCGGTTCCGGCCTGGGCGGTCGCCGCCAATCGGGTGACGCGGGTGGTCAAGACCCGTAACGTGCCGACGCTCGCCATCCTCGCCGCGCTGAGCTTCCTGGTCATGATGTTCAACATCCCGATCCCGGACGGCACCACGGCGCATGCGGTCGGGGCGGTGCTCATCGCGATCGCCCTCGGGCCATGGGCCGCGGTCATAGCCGTCTCCGTGGCCCTGCTGTTCCAGGCCCTACTGTTCGGCGACGGTGGGGTGCTGGCCTTCGGTGCAAACGCGCTCAACATGGCGATCATCGCCCCGTTCATCGGGTACGGGATCTACCGGCTCATCGCCGGCCGCTCGCCGCTGACGTCGCGGCGCCGGGTCGCGGCGGCCGCGATCGGTGGCTACGCCGGCATCAACGCCTCGGCGCTGGCCGCCGCGGTCGAGTTCGGCATCCAGCCCGAACTGTTCCATACCGCGTCCGGCGCCCCGCTGTACTCGCCGTACCACCTGTCCCAGACGATCCCGGCGATGATGCTGGCGCACCTGACGGTCGCCGGTGCGGCGGAGGCGATCCTCACCGGTGGTGTGTTGGCATACCTGGCCCGCGCCGATGCGAGCCGGCTGGCGGCGGGCAGGCGCGAAATCCCGGTCACCGCCGGCGACGGGGCCATGCGATCGGGTCGCCGGCTGACCCCCGCGCGGGTGGCGGTGGGTTTCGTCGCACTCATGGTGCTGCTCACCCCGCTCGGCCTGCTCGCTCCGGGCGGGGCATTCGGGGAGAACGCACCGGCCGACCTCAACCTCGGTCAGCTCGGCCTGCGCGCCGTGCCGGCCGGTCTGGCCAGGTACAACGGATTCTGGAGCCACACCGTGCTCGGCGGCTACGGCTTCCGTGACGGCCAGCACGCCAATCTCGCCTACATTCTCTCCGCGGCGATCGGTATCGCCATCGTCGCCGCCGCGATCTTCGCGATCGGCGCGTTGATCGAGCGCGCCGCGCGCCGTCGCGGCGTGGTCAAGCCGGAAGCGGCATGAGCACCGCCGTCCAAACGCGACGTGCGCCCGAGTGGCTGCTGCGGGGCGAGGTGGGCCTGTGCCCGTGCGGTTGCGTGGGTGTCCGCCGGAAGGGCTCCTTCGTGGAGAAGACCCTGTCCGGCGGTGCGGGCCTGCTGCGACAGGTGATGTTCAGTGAGGATGTCGCCGGTCGGCCGGGGCTGCTCCAGCGGCTCGATCCCCGCCTCAAGGCCGTCTCGCTGCTCGTCCTGCTGGTCGCAGTCGGACTGGTACACCACGTCAGCGTGTTGGTCGCCGCCTACGCCTTCACCCTGGCGCTCGCGGTGACCTCAGGACTGCCGCTCGGGTTCTTCGTCAAGCGGGTATGGCTGTTCGTGCCAGTCTTCACGGGCATCGTCGTGCTGCCCGCGACGCTGTCGATCGTGACGCCCGGAGAGGTCGTGCTGACCCTGTGGCACTGGCACGGGGCGCCGCAGGGGTTCACCGCGCAGGGGCTGACCACCGCGGCGCTCGTCGTCAGCCGGGTCGCCACGTCGGTGTCGCTGGTCGTGCTGCTGACCCTCACCACGCCCTGGAACAGGCTGCTGGCGGCGCTGCGCGCCCTGGGCGTACCCCGGATCTTCATCCTGATCATCGGCGTGGCCTACCGCTACGTGTTCCTGCTGCTGGGCACGGTGACCGAGATGTACGAGGCCCGCAAGGCCCGGACGGTGAGCGCCGCCAGGCACGATCGCGCCGCCCGCCGCTTCGTCGCCGCGTCGGCCGGTGCGCTGTTCGGACGGGCCGCTCACCTCTCCGAGGAGGTCCACATGGCGATGGTGGCGCGCGGATACCGGGGCAATCCCCGGACGCTGCACACGTTCCGGCTGCGGGCGGTCGACGCTGTCGCCGTCGCCGTCGTGCTCGCCGCCACGGCGGCGATCTACGGGGGTGACCTGCTCCTTGGGCGCTGACAACATCGTCTTTTCCGGCCGTGACCTGCACTACGCGTACCTCGATCGGTTCCCGGCGCTGGCCGGAGTCTCGCTGGACATCCGGCAGGGCGAGAAGGTGGCCCTGCTCGGCCCGAACGGCTGCGGCAAGTCGACGCTGCTCAAGCTCCTCGACGGTCTGATCTTCCCCGACAGCGGCACGTTCACCGCCTTCGATCACCCGGTCACCGAGGACAACCTCGAAGACGAGCAGTTCTCGGCCGGCTTCCGCTCCCGCGTCGGCTTCGTCTTCCAGAACTCCGACGCCCAGGTCTTCTCGCCGACGGTGAGGGAGGAGATCGCCTTCGGGCCGCTCAACCTCGCGATGGCGGCCGAGGAGGTCGAGGAGCGGGTGGCGGACACCCTCGACATGCTGGGCATCGCCGACCTCGCGGATCGGGCCCCCTACCAGCTGTCGGGTGGGCAGAAGAAGCGCGTGGCGATCGCCTCCGTGCTGGTGATGAACCCCCAGGTGCTCCTGTTCGACGAGCCCACCGCCGCCCTCGACCCCAGGACCCAGCAGTGGCTGCTCGAGCTCATCGTCGCCCTCAACGAATCTGGCAAGACGATTGTGCTGGCGACCCACGACCTCGAGCGGCTCGACATGGTGGCGGACCGCTGCGTCGTGTTCTCGGAGGGCCACCGCATCGTCGCCGAAGGCACCCCGGGCGAGATCCTCGGTGACCGGGACCTGCTCCTGGGCGTGAACCTGATCCACGAGCACACCCACGGAGAAGTCCGCAACGTTAGCCGGGCTGAGTACGGCGAACATTGCGGACTTCTCGGCGGGCCAGCACTTTCGCGATGAGGTCCACCAGGCGGTCGGGCTCGTTCCTCACATGCAGGTCCGTAATGGGAATCAAGAACCACTCCTCCTCCAGGAACTCCAGGTTGCGGTCCAGGTCGCGGGCAAAGGCTGGAAGCGAGGCGTGATGCTCGTAGCTCAGCAGCTCGACCCCGGTGAGGTGGTCGGGGTATCCGGCGTCCGGATACCGCCACTCGCCGTTCGAAAGCTGAACGGGGTACTCGAA
>JAOPWA010000556.1 GCA_025965915.1 Dactylosporangium sp.
CCGACTACCTTCAGTATGTTGGTGCCGTAATCGATGGTGCCGAAACTGCCGCCGCTGGGCAGGATGGCCGTGGTGAAGTAGCCGTACAGGCACTTGTCCGAGCCGCTGCACAGCGTGCGGCCGCTCAACCAGGAGGCGGGGCTAGGGGTACTGGGCAGGTTGTAGCCGGTCAGCACGAACGAAGAGAACCCGGACAGGTGGTAGACGGTGCTCGAGCCCTGCCCCTTGACGCCGTCGTAGACCGGGATGAGCACAGCCTTGTGAGTGGCGTACAGGTCGGCGAGCGCGGTGCCGCAAGGTTTCGAGGGAGACAGGCCGCTGTCGCCGCCGAAGCTGCCCGACGACGAGACCGTGGTCGTGCAGTTGCCGTTCGGATCGTCGAGCCAGCCGAACCCGCCCGGCGCGTCCCAGCCCGACGGCCCGGCAGGGCAGTTGTTCGCGCCCTTCGGACTGTGCAGGTAGAGAGTCCCCTCCGCGCTGGCCGGCGGCACGGTCCCGGGCGGCCAATAGGTCGCCGCCCCGCCGGTCATCTGGTTCCAATCACAAGTGGACAGGGTGACGGCGAGGCCCGTCGCGTTGAGCGGCGGACCCCAGGCGACCCGGGCACAGGCGGCGACCTGTGTCCCTGGGTATCCGCCGTTGCCGAGTAGCGCCCCGGCGAACGTGGGCGGCAGCAGGGTGGAGCCGTCGGCCATCTCGGTCGCCGTCCGCACCTCGGCGTAATTGCCGGCGGCCGGCGGGTCACCCATGCAGTCGGCTCGGCTACCCCTCGGCGCCGGGCAGGTGGCCAGTCCGTTGGCCCGCCCACACACCGCGGTCACCGCGCTGATCCCGTCCTTGGCGTTTCCGTTGGCGTAGTCCAGTGCTGCGCCGGTCTGGTTGCCACAGGCCGACGGGGTACGCACGCAGTTCTGCGCGACGGCCATCGCCGCCGCATCCGCGCCACTCTGCAACTGCTCGCGCTCGGCGTAGATCTGACCGACGTCGATCACGACCGCACAGGCTCCCATCAGCACGCCCCCGCCCAGCACGACGGCGACCAGGACACCGACGGTGCCCCGGTCGCGCGCAAGTGAGGCACCCAACCGGCGACGCGCAAGGGCGGCCTTCAACCGACGCACGGCATGACCCCCTTTCCCGTGAGTGTCACCGAACTGCCGAGGTTGCCGCCGAACAACGACGCGAAGGCGGCGAGCGGAGTGACGAAGGTGAAGCCGACGGTGGTGGTGACGGTCGCGTTGGCGGCGACCGAACCACCGACCGGGCAGGCGACAACGGTGTCGGTCACCCCGGTCAGGTTGGTCGTGGCCGCCTGCACCCGGGCGTCGGCGTCCTGGTAGAGGGCTGCCGCACGGGCGCCCTCTCGGGCTGCCTCGGTGAGGGTGATCTGTGTGTTCAGCATCCGGCCGAAGTCGATGACTCCGAACAGGACGAACAAAAGTAGGGGTAGGACGAGCGCCATCTCGACGGCGGCAGCCCCGTCGTCGAGACGGGTAGGGCGCTTGCGGGATATGCCGGCCGTCGCGGCGCGCGCCACGGCCAGCATGCCCGCACGTTTCACTTAATGCTGCCCGCGATCTTGGTGAACATATCCGAAACCTGGGTGCCAAGGAGGGTGACCGCGGCAATGATGACGACCGCGATGAGCGCGACCATCAGGCCGTACTCCACCGCCGTCGCACCCTGCTCGCGGGTGGCCCGCACGGCCTGCGCCTTGGCCAACAGCAGCTTCATGAGAACCTCCGGGGGTCATCTTCGCCACACTCGGTGGCCCTGTAACCACAGTCGGTTAGTCGGCGTCGAACCTTAGTAGTTCGACGGGCCGGTTCTCGATCCGCCGACGAGGGGACATGTCCCCCAATCGCCCGACACGCCGTCAGCGCACTCCGAGTCACCTATCCGACGTACGGACAGGTAGGGCCGAAGTCGCATTTACCATCGGATCCCATTTCGGGTACTACCCGCGCGGCCGCGGCGCCGATGGACTGCCAATTACGGAAAGTAGCCCGACGGTCATTGACGGTTACGCCGTAAAAATCGTAGAGTCTGATCGGCCGAAAAGCCGCAGGCGTCGATAGCGACAGATCCGGTCTCCGGCCACATCGCAGGTATTCAAGCAAGCCGCTCGTTCAGGCGCGCCACCATTCCGATGACGGTTCAGGAAATCTGATCAAAGCTCGTCGAATCAGTGACCCGGCGCGGAGGCTAGCCCGTGGCCAGCCAAAACACAGCGCCCGACCTGGTGTTCATCGCCGACATCACCGGAGTCGCGGGCCCTCCCCCGTCCGCCTAGAGGTCGGCGACGACCACGTCGAACTGCCTCGCGGCGCCCGCTTCCTGCTCCTCCACCGTGTACTTCAGGTCGCGCAACGCCGTGACGAGTTCCGCGGGCGTGCCCGGCTCGGCCCCGGCAGTCGCGAGATCGCGCACCAGCCGCCCCTTGGTGGCCTTGTTGAAGTGGCTCACCACCGAGCGTTTGACGACGCCGTTCACCACCCGCTCGTGCACGACCCGTACCACCGCCGTACGCCCGGCGGTCTCGCCCCGCGGCGTCCACATCGCCGCGTACGCACCGGAGCGCAGGTCCACCACCAGCCCGTCGCCCGCGACGTCGGTGAGCGCGGCCGCCATGGCAACTCGCCAGTACGGGCCCAGCGGCCCCAGGTCCGGCAGCTTCACCCCTATCGAGCAGCGGTACGGTGCGATCCGGTCGCTGACCCGTACGGCGCCCCACAGGCCTGAGAAGACCAGCACCGACCGCTCCACGAGCCCGTACGCGGCCGCGCTCAGCGACGCCAGGTCCAGCGCGTCGTACAGCACCCCCGTGTAGACCTCCCCGGCCGGCGCCGCCGCAGCCTCCCGTAGCCGGGCGTTGCGCAGCACCTCGCCAGCCTGACCGGGGCTCAGCCCCAGAACCCCGCGGGCCCGCTCGTCGTCGGTCCGGGAGCACCCAGTCCGCGAACACTCGGTCCGCGAACACAGCGCCACCAGCGACTCCAGCACGCGTTCGCGCGCGGGGGTAAGACCCGGCAGGGACAGCCCGGCCAGGTCGAGCGGATCGCCCGATCCGGACGCGGCTTTGCCCTCCGACGGTGGTAGCAGGATGAGCAAGGGTACGACTCCTCAGGTGACGCACGGCTTCGGCCAGCTGGCCCTGGGCCGCCTGCCCCGGGCCACCGGCCCTGGCCGACCGCTCGCCGGGCCCAGGCCACCGGCTCGCCAAAGAGTACAAACCACCAGCGTCGTAGCCGACGCTCAGCGCGCCGGGGTGAGGTGTTTGTCGCACGACTCCCGCTCGGTGCCCGCGGACTTCGTCCCGTCGGGACAGATGACATTCGACCAGATGGTGCGTGTGAGCTTCGCCCCGTCCAGCCGGGCGCCGCGCAGGTTGGAGTCGAACAGGGACGCTCCGGTGAGATCGGCGTTGCGGACATCGGCGCCGGCCAGGTCGGACCGGGTGAACGCCACCGCGCGGAGGTTCGTCTCCCCCAGTCGCGCCTGTTGCAGGCCCACGTTCTCCAGGCGGCTGTTCTTGAGGACGGCCCGGCGCAGGTCGGCGCGTTCCAGCTTGACCCCGGTCAGGTTGGCCTGCTCGCCCGAGGCGTCGGTCAGGTCGGCTCCCGACAGGTCGACGTGGTCCAACCAGAGCGCTCGCAGGTGGGCGCGGTGAAGGTTGGCTCGGCTCAGGTTGGCCTCCTGTACGGTGCCGTCCAGCGTCGAGCGTTCGAGGTTGAGGCAGGGTAACTGCTGCTGGCTGAGGTCGACCCCGGCGACCGTCCGTCCAGTCAGGTCCGTCGCACCCGGGCACGTCCGGCCGTGGTCCTCCCTGCTGCCGCCGCCGGTGAGGCTGTTACCGGCGGCAAGGACCACCAGAACGGCCACCCCGACGAAGTACGCCACCCGCCAGCGCAAGGGGACGCGATCCAGGACCGACAGCACGTTTCTCGCGCGTACGGGGAGCACGAGACGATTGTCCCCGGCCGCGGCCGAAAGGCACCACTTGTTCTAGCGCAGGCGCCTCATGGCGAGCTCGGCGAGCAGGGCGGCACCGTCGGACAGCACGCTGTCGTCGAATGCCGCTCGGGGCGAGTGGTTCGAGGGCGCGGAGTCCGGATCGTCGGTGACGCAGGCGCCGAGGAAGAGGTAGGCGCCGGGGACGTTGTTCAGTACCCGCGAGAAATCCTCGGAGCCGGTCATCGGGTTGGTCAACTCCTCGAACCGCTCCTCGCCGAAGACCTCCCGTACGGTGTCGGCGACGAACTCGTGGTGGGCCGGGTGGTTGATCGTCGCCGGGTACTCGTTGTCGTAGCGCACCTCGATCTGCAGCCCGTGCGCGGCCGCGATGCTCTGGCACAACTGCACGGCGTACTCACGCACCTGCGCGCTGACCTCGGGCGAGAACGTCCGGATCGTCGCCTCGAAGGTCGCGTCGTCGGGGATGATGTTGCGTTTGGTGCCGGCGTGGAATGAGCCGACGGTGAGCACGACCGGGTCGAACACGTCGAACCGGCGGGTCACCATCGCCTGCAGCGCGGTGACCATCTCGCAGGCGGCGGGCACCGGGTCGAGCGCACTGTACGGCGTCGAACCGTGGCCGCCGGCCCCGACGACGCGTACGAACAGTCCGTCGGAGGCTGCCATCAGCGACCCCGGACGCGACGAGAACACACCCCGGGCGATCTCGGAGGAGAGCACGTGCAGCCCGTACGCCGCTTCGACCGGACGGCCGGCGGCCGCCAGCACACCCTCGGCGATCATATGGCCGGCGCCGTCCATGCCCTCCTCGCCCGGCTGGAACATGAAGACCACGTCACCCGCCAGCTGGTCACGCCTGGCGCTGAGCAATCGCGCGGCGCCGACCAGTCCGGCGGTGTGCAGGTCGTGGCCACAGGCGTGCATGACACCCTCGTGGCGTGAGGTGAACTCTTCGCCGCTCTGCTCGGTGACGGGCAGGGCGTCCATGTCGCCGCGCAGCAGCACCACCGGCCCGGGCTTGCCGCCGCGTAGAACCGCGGTGACCGAGGAGAGGCTTGAGCCGGTGCTCACCTCCAGCGGCAGGGAGTCCAGCTCTGCCAGGACCTTTTCCTGGGTACGCGGCAGATGCAGGCCGATCTCCGGTATCTGGTGCAGCTCGCGTCGCAGCACCACCAGCTCGTCCCGGAGCGCCTTCGCGTCCTCTCGCAGATCCATGAATCTCCTCGTCACACGCGCCGGCCACAACGGCGGCATGAGTCACCACCGAGCCGCCAGGCTACCGCGCTGACGAGCCGGCATCATTCATCGGAGGGTTACGCCGGCCACCGAGCAGCGCCGGCCGGCTTGACTTCAGGAGCGGACGAGATCCGGATCGGAGCCGACCGGACTGACGGTCACGCGGTTTCGACCGGCGTGCTTGGCCTCGTACAGCGCGGTGTCGGCGCGGGCGACAAGCTGCGCGGGGCTCTCGACGCCGTCCCAGCACGCGACGCCCGCGGATACCGTCTGGTCGAGCGGCGTAACCTGCCGCAGCCGGTCGATGACCTCGACGGCCTGCTCAGCGGTGAGCCCCGGCAGGACCACGCCGAACTCCTCCCCGCCGTAGCGGGCGAGCAGGTCGCCCGGGCGAAGCTGCGCGTTCCACGCGCCGGCGGCCTCCTTCAACAGCTCGTCACCGGCCTGGTGGCCGTACCGGTCGTTGTAGAGCTTGAAGTGGTCGACGTCCAGCAAGGCGACGCTTGCCGGCACCCGCGCGCGCCGGGCCCTGGCCAGTTCGCGGGGCAGTTCCAGGTCCCAGGCGCGCCGGTTGGGAACGCCGGTCAGACCGTCATTGTGGGCCAGCGCGGCGAGCTGGGCGGCCTGGTCCTGCACCTGGGCGACCAGACCGGAGATGCGCCCCACCACCAGCAGGAACAGGGCGATTGAGCCAGCGCTGACCGCCAGCCATTCGATATGCCGGTGGGTCGCTCCCTGCCAGATCAATATCGCGGGGGCCAACAAGGATGTACCCGCGAGCACCGCGAGGCGCGCGCGACTGATTCGCGGTGCACGGTCGGGCGCGACCTCGGACAGCGACCGCATCGAGGGGTGCAGGGCACACGCTCCGAGCATCACGTAGGCCAGGAGAAAGATGTCGTCGACAGGCCCGAACTCGTAGTTACTCATCGTGTTGAGCACACTGAAGGTCACATCCGCCACCAGCGTCAGGATCTGGGACGCCGCGAGCAGCCAATAACTGAGCGTACGGGCGCCGGGGGTGGTGAGCACCCGGGCGAGCATCGCGACCAGCAGGACATCGCCAGCGGGGTACGCCACGTCGATGAGTCGAGTGGGAAGACTCCTCGACAGGTCGCCGGCCAGCGGCTGCATCAGGAAGACCCAGGACAGCAACCCCAGACCGGTGGCGATGATGGCGGCGTCGAGCAGCCCAGCCCGGTCCCGGCCGGACGTACGGCCCTTGATCAGGATGAACAGGCCGGCGGCTGTCAGGGGGTAGAGCATCAGATAGGACACGTCCGCCATCGACGGGTACGGGTCCTGATGCAGGACGTATTTGTAGTAGTCGAACAGCGCGTCCCCGACCATGACGGCCGCCTGGGCCGCGGCCAGGAGGTACCACAGCCGGGGCCGGGCCGGGCGGTGCAGGCGCACCCCGACGAGGATCGCCACGACCGTCGCCGCGCCGATGCCCTCGTTCAGGATCGCGTTGGGCGCGCCGGCGGGCACCCACAAGTGCACGACGATAGCGAGAACGCCGGTGGTCATCCACAGTGACCACGCCGACGACTCGGCTCGGAGGATCATGTGACTTCCATCGGCAGGCGTGGCGGGTTGATGAGGAAGAGACAGCTGCCATTTTGTGGGCCCCCACGTTATACGCCTCCGCGCCGCGTGGGTAAGTCCTTCACCCGCGGGTAGCAGCCGGGCAGGTTCGCCCCGTCGAGGCTCCAATCCGAGGTGATCATGAAAAGAGGATTTGCGATAGTGGGCGCCACGCTTCTGGCGTTCCTTGCCTCGAACTTCGTGTTTGCGCAGCCCGCTCACGCGGCTACCGGGATGCGAGTACAGAACGGGCGCCTCGTCGAGGCCAACGGCCACGACCTCGTCCTGCGCGGCATCAACCACGCCTACACCTGGTACCCCGGCCAGACCGGTTCGTTCCCGGCCATCAAGGCGGTCGGCGCGAACTCGGTGCGGCTGTCGCTGGCCATCGGCCATCGCTGGAAGCCGGCCAGCAGCGTCGCCGACGTGTCCGCCGCCATCTTGCTGTGCAAGCAGAACCGGCTCATCTGCGTACTCGACGCGCACGACACGATGGGGTACGGCCAGCAGGAGGGTGCGGCAACGATCGACCAGGCAGTCGACTACTGGATCAGCGTCCGCAGCGCGCTCGTCGGGCAGGAGAACTACGTCATCCTCAACGTCGCCGACGAGCCCTTCGGCTACAACCGCTTCACGACCTGGACCCAGGACACGATAAAGGCCATCGGGCGACTACGCGCCGCGGGCTTCCAGCACACTCTCATGGTCGACGCGCCCGACTGGGGCCAGGACCAGTCGTTCACCATGCGCGACAGCGCGCCGTTGGTGCTGGCCGCCGACCCGTCCGGCAACACCATCTTCGACGTCCACATGTACGGGGTGTTCAACACGCCCGCGAAGGTCCAGGCCTATCTCCGGTCGTTCGTCAACCGGCGACTTCCGATCGTGGTCGGCGAGTTTTCGAGCGATCATCCGTACGGCAAGCCCGCCGACGACGCGATCATGCAGTACGCCCAGACGTACAGCGTCGGATATCTGGGCTGGTCGTGGAGCGGCAACACCGAAGCGGCCTATCTGGACATGGTGAAGAACTTCAACCCCAACCTCCGCACTCCATGGGGTGTCCGGTTCCTGAGCGGCGTCAACGGGCTCCGTACGAACGTCCAGGAGGCCACCATCTTCGGCGGAAGCGTCCGGAAGGCTACGACGAAGAAGAAGTGGAAGTGGTCGGACCTCTGGCCATGGTCGATGTCGAGGGCGACCGCGGCCCGACCCTTCCCCTCGTGGCCCGCCTCCCCTGGTGCCACCGGCGTGAGCCCGAGCGCCCCGCCCCTGGCGGCGGCCTTACAGTCCCGTGGCACCGCTCGGTCCCGGGACAGGGCGAACCGCTCCTCCGTGGCCCAGGTGACGACGCGGCGCGCGGCCTGGGTGTTCGTGCCGCGCTAGCGCATCCGGCTGGCTGATATGGGCTAAGTAGCATGTGGGCCATGCAGGAACAGACCAGGATGTACGGCGCGATGCTGGCGGAGACCGTCGCGGTAAACGGCCACGGCGGGGACGAGATCGAGGCGTACGTCGCCCGTCCGCTGGACCCCGGCCCACACGGAGCGGTGGTGGTCATCCATCACATGCCCGGCTACGACGAGCCGACCAAGGAGATCACCCGCAAGTTCGCCACACGTGGATACCTGGCGATCTGTCCCAATCTGTACAGCCGGGAGGCGCCCGGTGCTAGCCCCGACGACGCGGCCGCGGCTGCCCGGGCCGCCGGCGGTGTGCCCGACGAGCGACTGGTCGGTGACGTGGCCGGAGCGGCGGCGTACCTGCGCTCGCTGCCCTCGGCAGGCGGCAAGGTCGGCGTGATCGGCTACTGCTCGGGTG
>JAOPWA010000581.1 GCA_025965915.1 Dactylosporangium sp.
GAAATGGACCGCCACCGGCGGCCAACTCATCAACACCGGCTCCAACAAATGCCTCGACGCCGCCGGCCCCAGCTCCGCCGACGGCACCCCCCTCCAGATCTGGGACTGCACCGGCGGCCCCAACCAGAAATGGACCCTCCCCACCGGCACCCCCACCCCCACACCCCCGGCTCCCGGGGGTCCGGGAGCGATGGCGGCCGCGCCCTACCTCTACGAGGGCTGGGGTAACCCGCCCGACCCGCGTACCGTCATGTCGGCCACCGGGGTCAAGTGGTTCACGATGGCGTTCATGCTCAACAACGGCTCGTGCAACCCCATGTGGGACGGCGGGCGGCCACTGACCGGCGGGGTGGACCAGGCGACGATCAACACAATCCGGTCGGCCGGCGGTGACGTGATGATCTCGTTCGGCGGTGCCAGTGGACCGTGGCTCGAGTACTACTGCGGCAGTGCGAGCGCGTTGGCCGGCGCGTACCAGCAGGTCATCAACGCCTACAAGCTCAAGGCCATCGACATCGACATCGAGGGCACGCCCTACAACGACCCCGCGACCCGGCAACGCACGATCGACGCCCTCAAAATCGTCAAGGCCAACAATCCCGGCATCACGGTGTACGTCACGCTCGGCAGCGGCACCAACGGTCCGGACAACGCGCTGATCAACCGCGCAGCCGCTTCCGGACTGGCCGTCGACGGCTGGTCCATCATGACCTTCGACTGGGGCAACACGACCGGCAACCAGGGCCTGCTGACCACCCAGGCCGTCGACGGGCTGCACAACCTGCTCAAGGCCGCGTACGGGTACACCGATGACCAGGCGTACCGCCACTCCGGTATCTCGTCGATGAACGGCATCACCGACGAGCACGCAACCGTCACGGTCAACGACTTCCGCACCATGCTGACGTACGTTCAGCAGCACCACCTCGCACGGTTCACGTTCTGGTCGCTCAACCGGGACCGGCCGTGCCCAGCCGGGTACCCGAACAACGACACGTGCAGCGGCGTCAGCCAGGCGCCGTGGGACTTCACCCGCGTCGTCGCTCAGTATCAGGGTTAAGTCGGCATCGCCGGGGTCCGTGGGCTTGCAACGACCTCAGCCCTTCAAGAGCTGATCGGGCGCACAAGCTAAATCTTTCGACCTTCGGGAACTCATGGGCCGGCCGGTCGTTGTCCTGACCAATCAGGACAACGACCGGCCGTCGGCGTCGGCGTGCGGGCCTACCGGCCGGAGCCGTGGTGTGGGTGCCATTTACGCATGCGTGATCTTGGGGATATCGGCCAGAAATGGCTCTCACTGACAGTAGCTGCCAGGCTGTTTACCCCTTACCAAGGAGAGCCATGGCGCCAACGCCACCTACCGACGCCGAGTTGAATGTGTTCATCCGCGCTCGGCTCGCTTCCCTCGGAATCGACCTCGATCAACTTCCGCCGGGCACGGCCGCTGATCCGGAAACCGGCTCGCCGGGGCGCGACTCCGTACTCGCCTCACTCCGCTCGTTCGTACGCGGCACGGTCGCCGCGCTGGCCGCCTACCAGATGCCGGCGCCGGCCGGCACCGAACCCATCGTGGCGAGGGCGCTGTCCCAGCAGCCCGCCCCGATGCTCTACCCCTCCATCAGCACGATAGGCCGGGCGCGATGACGATTGAACCCCTTGACCGTAGCGTCGACCGCCGGACGTTCCTCGCCCGAACCGCCGTGCTGTCCGCCGTCACGGCTGGGGGACTGGCGCTGCCGTCCATGGCGGCGGCCTCCAGCACTCTGGTCACGAGCCGCTACCAGGCCGGGAGCAACCCTGTTCCGGACCACCCCGACGCCTACGTCAAGCCCCGACCGGAGGCGATGGCCGATCCCACCGAGTTGACCCTCGCCGAGGCGGCCTGGATGATCCGCAGCGGCAAGCTCACTCCGGAGCAGCTTGTCGAGGCGTACCTGGCCAGGATCGCCGCGTACGACACCACGTACAAGGCGTTCAATCTGGTGCTGGCGGATCGGGCGCGCGAGGCGGCCAGGTCCGCGGCCCGTGAGCGGCGCCGCGGGCCGCTGCACGGCATCCCGCTGGCGATCAAGGACAACTTCTACACCAAGGGCGTGCCGACCACCGCGAGCTCGTACCTGTTCAAGGACTTCGTGCCGCCCTACGACGCCACGGCTGTGGCGAGGCTGACGGCGGCCGGCGCGATCGTGCTGGGCAAGACGCAGATGGGACCGCTGGCCACTACCCGGGCCACCACTCCGGCCGGCGTGGTAACCACGGTCAACGCCTGGACGCCGACGGACCCCGGCACCGACCCCGGCGGCTCGTCGACCGGCACCGCCACCGCCGTAGCGGGCCGCCTGGCGACGTCGGGCACGGGCACCCAGACCGGAGGCTCGATCGCCGTGCCGTCCAACGCGCAGAACCTGACCGGCCTGAAGCCGACGATGGGACGTGTCTCGCTGCACGGCATCATCCCGCTCAGCTACACCCGTGATCATCCCGGCACGCTGGCACGTGATGCCAAGGACGCAGCGATCATGCTTACGGCGATGGCTGGCGAGGACGCCGACGATCCGCGGACCCAGGGGTTGCCCGAGGTGCCCGACCTGATTAAGGCGGCCACTCCGGTATACAACGGCAGGAAGGTCAAGCTGCGCTGGCCGACCCGGATCGGGGTGCAACCCGATTTCGTCACCGGCACATCGCCCGCCGCGCTTGCCCGCCAGGCGTTCCTGAACACGGTTGCCGCGATCCCGGGCGTCACCTTGGTCGACGTGCCGTTTCCGGACGAATGGGACCTGCTCACCGGCAACGCCTTCAACAACGTACGACTGCCTGAGCGTAGCGAGGCGTTCATGCCGTACCTGCGTGGTGACCTGCGAGGTTTCGGTGTCTCGGTGACCGGCTGGTTGCAGGGCGCGCTCCTTGGTGGCAACGAGTTCCTCACCGGGCAGCGGGCCAAGTTGCTGCTGCTGGAACGGGTGCTGGACCAGATCTTCAGCCGGTGTGACGTGGTGATGCAGTCCAGCTACCTGCCGTTCGACATCATCGGCCTACCGGAGATCGCCTTCCCTATCGGGTTCACCGCCGCCGGTGTACCGATCGGCACCGTCCTCGGTGGCCTGCCGTACGGAGAGGACCGGCTGTTGTCCGTGGTCGCGGCCTACCAAGCGGTGACTGACTGGCACTGGCGACGACCGCCGAACCCACCGGCCACGGCACCGAGCTCCCGTGCACAGCGGATCGCCCCAGCTTCCGCCGCAGACAGCATTCGACTGACCGCCGCCGAGGTCGCCGACCTGTCCCAGTGAATCCCACTGGCGAGAGCCCGCCGCTGGGAGGTGCTGCGGGAGGGGCTGCGCCGGCTGGATCTGCTGCGTCAGTCGCGGGCCTGGCGGACCGCCCGGAATCTCCCCGCCGGTGCCTTGCGGCGGGTACGGGTACGCAACGCCGCGCTGAACGCCGCCCGGTACGCGCTCGGACTGGACGAGAACGACTTGAAGGCGTGGGCGCGGCAGGCCCGCTCCGCGTCCGGGTGGCTGGCCGACCATGTGGACGCCGCGGTCGCGGAGCAGCTCGCCGGCCGGGCCTGGAAAGCCGTCGCGGGGTACCTGTTCGGCGGCAAGGGTCGGCCGGCTCCGGCGCACCGACTGGCGCCAACTCTTCGTCTGCCGCACCGAATGCCGGTTCCGTAACCGCACCGCCGTCCGCGAAAAAGGAACTCGCCAACGGCGGTACAACGGACTGGCGCGGCGCCGAACCGGCAGCATACGACGGCGGCAGGCTGGGTGGTTTCGGGGCTTGGGCGGCCCTCGTGCTGTTCGTCGCCATCGTCGCACCGCTGGCGATCCGCGGCGTCCCTGGCAGGATCCGCAGGTGGCACCGTTGGGTCAGGCCGCGGTAATAATCGAGGCAGACTTGGCTGGTGGAGCCGTCGCCTGTGGGGTCGTAGGGCTGGTTCGCGTAGGCTACCGCGTTTTCGTGGGGTTGACCCTGCGTGATGCAGGTTGGTAGGCCCCGGCCGAACCGTGATCGACGGGTGCGGAGAAAGGTCGCTCGCAGGACTGGTCCACGGACGGGTGACGGGAGTGGACCGATGCGGGCTGGAAACGCGAACGAACGGCTTCACATTGCGGGATGACGCTTCGTTCGCCGCGGCTGGCTTACACCTCGTGGTCCCGGGCATAAGTTCATCGGGGTTTCGGCTGCCAGCCGGTGGGGTCGTCCAAGTAGAGGCCACCGGAGCGGCCGAGGGCTTCTTCGGTCGCCCCGGGAGCGGACGACCTGCTTCTGCTGAGGAGGAAGCGATGCACAGGAACTCTGCTTACTTCACCGAACTGATCGGGACGTTCTTCCTCGTGTTCACGGTCGGTACCAGCGTGCTCGGCGGGAGCCCGCTTGCTCCGCTGGCCATCGGAGCGATCCTCATGGCCATGATCTACGCCGGTGGTCATATCTCCGGTGGTCACTACAATCCCGCCGTGACCATGGGCGTGCTGGTCCGACGCCGGATCAACCTCCCCGACGCCGTCGCCTACTGGGTGGCCCAGATCGCTGGGGGCATGCTCGCAGCAGTCCTCGCCCGCTGGGTGGTGGGCCCGAGAAATGTCGCCCCGTTGTCACTGTCCGGCCGAGCCTTGGCGGCGGCGATCGTCGTAGAGGTGCTGTTCACCTTCGCCCTGGCCTACGTCATGCTCAGCGTGGCCACCAGCAAAAGCCACCCGAACAACTCCTTCTACGGTCTGGCAATCGGGTTCACCGTCGCTGCCGGTGCCGCCGCCGTCGGCCGGGTCTCCGGGGCCACGTTCAATCCCGCGGTCGCCCTTGGCGCCTCGGCGATGGGCCTGCTCTCCTGGTCCACGGCAGGGTTCTACATCATCATCCAGCTCTTCGCCGGTGCGGTGGCCGGCTTCGTGTTCCTCGCCCTCAGCCCCGGCGAGTTGACTGCCGGCCCGACCGCCACGGCCGAGCCTGCGCCATAGCCGTCGTTTGGCTGGACAGCGTATGGCACGGCGGCTGAAGGTCCCCGGGCTCGTCGGTGAGCTCGCCGCGGAGTTCACCGGGACCATGATCCTCATCCTGTTCGGCGTCGGTGTCGTGGCACAGGTCGTCGCTGCCAAGCTGGGCAACCACGACAGCATCGCCTGGGGCTGGGGCCTCGGCGTGACGTTCGGCGTCTACGTCGCCGGGCGGATCAGCGGCGCGCATCTCAACCCGGCGGTCACGGTGGCGTTCGCACTGTTCCGCGGCTTCGCGTGGGGCAAGGTGGCACCCTACGTCGTGGCCCAGGTCGTCGGGGCGTTCGTCGCGGCGCTCATCGTGCGCTGGGACTACACCGAGGCTCTTCACGCCGCCGACCCCGGGCTCACCATCAAGACCCAAGGCGTGTTCTCCACGCTGCCAGGAAATGGGACCCTTCCGGTCACCGCGTGGGGCGGGTTCCGCGACCAGGTCATCGGTACCGCGATCCTGCTGTTCCTGATCATGGCAGTCACCGACGCGGCCAACACCCCACCCGGTGCGAACCTCGCGCCGTTGGTCATCGGGCTCATCGTGGTCGCGATCGGCATGGCGTGGGGCGCCGACGCGGGCTACGCCATCAACCCGGCGCGGGACTTCGGCCCGCGGCTCGCCTCGTTCCTCACCGGATACCGCGGTGCGTTTCGCGACCAGACCGGTTACCCGTACTTCTGGGTGCCGATCGTGGCGCCGCTCATCGGTGGCACCGTCGGTGCCGCGCTGTACAAGGTGTTCGTCGGGCGCTTCCTACCCGCAGCGGTGCCGCCGGAGCCGGGCGAGCTGCCGCAGCCCCAGCCGGACGACACCGTGGTGTGACCCGAGTCAATCTCCGAGACCGCGATAAGGAACGCACATGGCTGACGTCGTCGGCGCGATCGACCAGGGCACGACGAGTACCCGATTCATGATTTTCGACCGTGGCGGCAACGAGGTCGGCCGGTACCAGCTCGAACACGAGCAGATCCTGCCGCGGGCCGGCTGGGTCGAGCACAATCCGATCGAGATCTGGACGCGCACGGTCGCCGTCACCCGCACCGCGATCCACGCGGCCGACCTCACCGCCGCCGACTTCGCCGCGCTGGGCGTGACCAACCAGCGCGAGACCACGGTGGTCTGGAATCGCCGGACCGGCCGGCCCTACTACAACGCGATCGTGTGGCAGGACACCCGCACCGACCGTATTGCCGCCGCGCTGGACCGCGACGGCCGTGGCGACGTCATCCGCCGCAAGGCCGGGCTACCACCGGCTACGTACTTCTCCGGCGGGAAGATCCAGTGGATCCTCGAAAACGTCGACGGCGTCCGGCAGGCCGCCGAGCGGGGCGAGGCCATCTTCGGCAACACCGACAGCTGGCTGCTGTGGAACCTCACCGGCGGGGTCAACGGCGGCGTGCACGTCACCGACGTCACCAATGCCAGCCGCACCATGCTGATGGACCTGGAGTCGCTGGCGTGGGATGACGAGCTGCTGTCGTTCTTCGACATCCCCCGAGCGATGCTGCCGGAGATCCGGCCGTCGTCGGACCCCGGCCGGTACGGCACCACGCTGCCCGCCGGCCCGCTCGAGGGCGAGGTGGCGATCACGGGGGACCTGGGCGACCAGCAGGCGGCGACGGTCGGGCAGGTCTGCTTCGCCGTCGGCGAGGCGAAGAACACGTACGGCACCGGCAACTTCATGCTGCTCAACACCGGTACCAAACTGGTCCGCTCAACCAACGGGCTGCTCACGACGGTCTGCTATCAACTCGGCGCGGACGCACCGGTGTACGCGCTGGAAGGCTCGATCGCCGTGACCGGCTCGGCCGTGCAGTGGCTGCGCGACCAGTTGCGCATCATCCGCACCGCGGCGGAGAGCGAAACGCTCGCCGCTCAGGTGCCCGACAACGGCGGCATCTACTTCGTGCCGGCCTTCTCTGGGCTGTTCGCGCCGTACTGGCGCTCCGACGCCCGCGGCGCGATCGTCGGGCTGTCGCGGTTCAACACCAACGCCCACCTGGCCCGCGCGACGCTCGAGGCGATCTGCTACCAGACGCGCGACGTGATGGAGGCGATGCAGCAGGACTCCGGCGTCACGCTGGACGTGCTCAAGGTCGACGGCGGGGTCACCGCCAACGACCTGTGCATGCAGCTGCAGGCGGACATCCTCGGCGTCCCGGTGAGCCGTCCCGTCGTCGCGGAGACCACCGCGCTCGGCGCCGCGTACGCGGCCGGCCTGGCGGTCGGCTTCTGGCCCGATACCGACGGGCTCCGCGCGAACTGGAACGAGTCGCGGCGCTGGCAACCGACCTGGACGCCGGAGCAGCGCGCCGAGGGCTACCGCAAATGGAAGGACGCCGTACAGCGCACCTTCGGCTGGGTCAACGTCGGCTGAAACCTCGCGGCCGTGCCTGCACGGCCGCGCGTACACGATGAAGGGCGATGCCATGCAAACCGGTGAGCTGTCCCCGAGGGCCCGCGAGGCGGCTATCGCCGCGATGTCCGGCGGCGCTGAACTCGACGTCGTCGTGGTCGGTGGCGGCGTGGTCGGCGCCGGCTGCGCGCTCGACGCGGTCACCCGAGGGCTGTCGGTCGGCATGGTCGAGATGCGCGACTGGGCCAGCGGGACGTCGAGCCGGTCCAGCAAACTCCTCCACGGCGGCCTGCGGTACCTGGAGATGTTGGAGTTCGGGTTGGTCCGCGAGGCGCTACGCGAGCGCGGCCTGATCCTCCAACGACTCGCGCCGCACCTCGCGCGCCCGGTCCCCTTCCTGTACCCGCTGCGCCATCACGGTTGGGAGCGCGCCTACGTGAGCGCGGGGCTCGTGCTCTACGACACGATGGCGATCGCCGGTGGGTGCGGGCGGAGCCTGCCGGGGCACCGCCAGCTGACCCGGCGAGCGGCATTGCCCGGCTGCCCGGCACTGCGCAAGGACACCCTCGTCGGCGCGGTCCAGTACTTCGACGCGCAGGTCGACGACGCGCGCCACACCATGTTCCTCGTCCGCACGGCCGCCGCCTACGGTGCGCACGTCGCCTCCCGCGCGCGGGTCGTCGGCTTCCTCCGCGAGGGCGGGCGCGTCACCGGCGTTCGGGTCCGCGACCTGGAACACGACCGCGAGTTCGACGTCCGTGCACGGCAGGTGATCAACGCGACCGGCGTGTGGACCGACGACACGCAAGCCCTGGTCGGCGAACGCGGGCAGTTCAAGATCCGCGCGTCGAAGGGCGTTCATATCGTCGTACCGCGTGACCGCATCCAGTCCTCCACCGGCATCATCCTGCGCACCGCCACCAGCGTGCTGTTCGTGATCCCATGGAACCGGCACTGGATCATCGGCACCACCGACAGCGCCTGGACGCTGGACAAGGCCCATCCGGCGGCGTCCCGGACCGACATCGACTACCTGCTGGGCGAGGTCAACAAGGTGCTCACGACGCCGTTGCAGCGCTCCGACGTCGAGGGCGTCTACGCCGGCCTCCGGCCACTGCTCGCCGGCGAGTCCGACGTGACGTCGAAGCTGTCGCGGGAGCACAGCGTCGCCAGCCCGGTGCCGGGCCTGGTCGTGGTGGCCGGCGGGAAGTACACCACCTACCGGGTGATGGCTGCCGACGCGGTCGACGCGGCCGTGCACGGCCTCGGCGGCACCGTTCCCCCTTCATGTACCGACCAGGTCCCGCTCGTGGGCGCCGAGGGCTTCGCCGTGCTGTGGAACCGGCGGCACACGTTGGCCGCGGAGAGCGGGCTGCACGTGGCGCGGATCGAGCACCTGCTGCGCCGGTACGGCTCGCTCATCCACGAGGTGCTCGACCTCATCCGAGCCGACCCGTCGCTCGGCGAGCCGGTCCCGGGCGCCGACGAGTACCTGCGTGCCGAGATCGCGTACGCCACCTCGCACGAAGGTGCCCGCCACGTCGAGGATGTGCTCACCCGCCGTACGCGCATCTCCATCGAGACCTTCGACCGGGGCATCAAAGCGCTGCCCACCACGGCCGCCATCATGGCCGGTGTGCTCGGCTGGTCGGCCGAGCAGACCGAGCGCGAGGTGGCGCACTACCGGCTCCGCGTCGAGGCCGAACGCGCTTCGCAGGAGCAGCCCGACGACGAGACCGCCGACGCGAAACGGCTGGGCGCGCCCGACGTCGTACCGCTGGCGCACCAGGCGGCCTGAGCGTCCAGACGGGGCGACCGGCGTTCAAGAGAATGCCCCGGCCAGGACGCTGTGGGGGGTGCGTCCACTCTGGACGCACCCCCCAAGAGGCTCCGGCTAGGGCAGTGGAATGCGCACGACCTACGAACCCGACCAATGACTAGTAACAGCGCCACGGGCGGCCGCAGGCGTCGCTTGGCCAACACCCGGTGGTACAGCCGGACAACATTCTCTGCAGGCCACCGCTCGACGAGGTGTCAGGTAACCTACGCAGCTATCCACGTCAACGAGCGCTGGCGCGTATCGCGGTGCGGCCGAGCTGGGTCGGGCCCTGGATCTCCAGCCCCGCATCCCTGGCGGTCATTCCGCCGACGACGTCCAACGCAGGGGGCAACCATGACCGGTATGACCTACGTACTGATCCCCGGTGCCGGTGGTGCCGCCTGGTACTGGCACCTGGTCGCGGCGGAACTGCGTCAGCGTGGCCACGACGTGGTGGCGGTCGACCTGCCCGCCGACGACGACACAGCCGGCCTCTCGGAGTACACGGACACGGTCGTCGGTGCTATCGGCGGTCGCACCAACCTGGTGCTCGTCGCCCAATCGATGGGTGGGTTCACCGCACCCCTTGTGTGCCAGCGGCTACCGGTATCGCTGCTCGTGCTGGTGAACGCCATGATTCCCGCACCGGGCGAGATGGCCGGCGACTGGTGGACCAACACCGGCCAACCGCAGGCCAAGCGTGACAAAGACCTGCGAGATGGCCGTCCGGCCGATGCGGATTTCGATCTGCTCACCTACTTCTTCCACGATGTGCCCCAGCACGTCATCGACGAGGCATGGGCAGACGACCGGCGCCAGTCCGACACCCCATTCGGGCAGCCCTGGCCGCTTACGGCGTGGCCCGACGTGCCGACCAGGGTGATTGCCGGCAGTGACGACCGCTTCTTTCCTGCCGACTTCCAGCGACGCGTCGTACAAGACCGCCTGGGGATCACCCCCGACGACATGCCCGGCGGTCACCTCGTGGCCCTCAGCCACCCCAAGGAACTAGCCGACCGACTCGAGGCGTACCAGACCGAGGCCGAGGCGACCGAAGATGCGAGTTCACGCCGTGGACAGTGACGAATTCGCCATGACCGCGGGATCCGTAGGCCACGGCGGGGCCGGCGAGGCGTACGAGGAGAGGGTGGAGATGACCGGTACCAGAGACGATTTCCTGTCCACAGCCCGCTCGGCCGCGGACCTCCTGCGCGAGCCGGCGGTCGCCGCCGCCTGGAGCAGGCCGAGCGTGTTGCCGGAGTTCAGCGTAGGCGGTCTCGCCGGTCACCTGGCCTATCAGATCCTGGCCGTCCCGCAGGCCCTGACCGGACCGGGGGCAGTCCCGGCGGTCAGCGTGGGCATCCCGTCGCATCGGCCGCGCCCACGGGCTCGTACTGCAACGCTTCATCGGTCCTCAAGTCGTAACGATTGCCCGTAGCCCCCGGCGGTCGGCTACGCCATCATCGGTGTGTCCGGCCATCGGCGCCGGCCGAGAAGGGAGCCCCGATGAAGGGGTGGGTATCAATCGTCATCGGCGTACTGCTCGTGCTGGCCGGCGGGGTCTGGGCATTGCAGGGCTTTGACGTACTGGGCGGAAGTGCGATGAGCGGCCAGAGCATGTGGGCGGTGATCGGACCTATCGTGGCCGTGGCTGGCCTGGTGCTGTTGGTCATGGGTAGCCGACGGGTACGCCGAGGCAGCGGCTCCCGGCCGTAGGCATGACCGGGCGGGACCGACCGCCTGGAACGCCATCAAGGAGTGGAGGTAGTCGGACAGCGTCTGGGTGTCGTCCGCGCCTGCCAGCAGCCCGACATATCCGTCGGGGCGCACGAGGACCAGTACGTCCTCGCCGTATGCGCGTGAGGCGTGCCCGCCGTCGTCGACCAGGCCGCTCGCGCCGATCAGGTACGGCTTCACATAGTCGGCCAGTCGCTCGCGCAGGATTTCCTCGGCCCGCCACTGGGGGATCAAGAGTCCTGTCGGGTGGGGCGTATCCGGCGTCGCCACCGGCCGGCCTCCGGGTCGGTCTCGGCTATTACCTTCGCGCCACGGTATTTGCGATGAGGCATGTGGGTAACGCCGGACTCCGGCATCCGGTCGACCACACCGAGATCGTCGTGCACCTCAAGGCTGCGTGCATTGAGTCCCTTGCCCCGCGAGCCGTGCGTGAACTCGGACGCCTTGTCGACGATCCGCACCGAAACACCGCGTCTGGCGAGGTCGCACGCGAGCGTCAGGCCGGTCGGGCCGGCGCCTACAACAAGCACAGCGGTCTGCTTTCATGGAGACCAGTAAAAGGTTACCGAGTTAAAAACACAACTGGGTAACGTGATGTTAAGGTAGTCGGGTGGTTGAGCCGACCGGCCTGCGGGCCCGCAAGAAGGCGCGGACCCATCAGGCCATCTCCGACGCGGCGATCTCGCTGTTTCTCGCGCGCGGCTTCGACCATGTCTCGGTCGCCGACATTGCCGCGGCGGCCGAGGTCTCCAAGCCGACCCTCTTCCGGTACTTCGACAACAAGGAAGATCTGGTTCTGCACCGGATCGCGGATCACAACGGCGAAGCCGGGCGGATCGTGCTCGACCGTCAGCCCGGCGCCTCGCCATTGACAGCGCTGCACCAACACTTCCGGACCGGCCTCGACACCCGAGACCCGGTCACCGGCCTCAACGACAACCCCGAGGTACTGGCATTCCACCGGCTGGTCTACACCACGCCCAGCCTGGCCGCGCGGCTTACGCAGTACACGCTCGACAACGAGGAGACATTGGCCGCCGCGCTCGGCAGCGACATCTCCGCACAGCTCGCGGCGGCTCAGGTACTCGCCGTCCAACGGGTACTCGCTCGGACCAACTGGCAGAAACTCGCCGACGGACGCACTGCCAACGACGTCTACCCGGAGGCCGTCGCAGACGCCGACCGCGCGTTCGATCTACTCCGGACCGGAATCGACGGCACTGCAAGTCGAGGTTGATGATCGGGGACATGTCACGCGGGTGGGCCGAGGCCGGACTGCATCGCGAAGACGACGAGTTGCGCCCGGTCGCGGGCCTGCATTTTGAGCATCGCGCGGCTGATGTGGGTGCGAATGGTTTCGCTGCTGACGACCAGCTCCGCCGCGATCTCGTCGTTCGACCTGCCGGTGGCCACCCAGCCCACCACCTCACGTTCGCGTTCGGTCAGGCGTTTCACACCGGAGTGCGCCACGGTGGCTGGGCCCGGCCGGGCGAATCGGGCGATGACACTGCGGGTGACCGACGGCGACAGCAGCGATCCGCCGTCGGCGACGACCCGAACCGCACGGAGCAGTTCCTCGGGCTCGGCGTCCTTGAGGATGAAGCCGCTTGCCCCGCAACGCAACGCCTCGAACACGTACTCGTCGAGGCCGAACGTCGTGAGCATGACCACCCGGACCGCGTTCAACGCCGGATCTCTGGTGATCTCGCGGAGCGCTGCCAGGCCGTCCAGCTCGGGCATCCGGATGTCCATCAGTACCACGTCGGGAAGGGTGGCCCGAACCGCGGCGATGCCGGTACGCCCGTCGACGCCTTCGCCCACGAGTTCGGTGTCCGGCTCGGAGCCCAGAAGCGTGCGCACCCCGACGCGGACCAGGGCTTGATCGTCGACAACGACGACTCGGATCACTCCCATCACCGGCCTTCCACACCGTGCAGCGGCAGACGCGCCACGACCGCGAATCCACCGGCCGGGCGCGGTGCGGCGTGAAGAGTACCGCCCAACGCCTCGGCCTGCGCCCGCATCCCGCGGATACCGGAACCATCGACCCGCGCGCCGGGCCGTACGCTGCCTCCGGTGTCGACCGGTCCGTCTTCGGCAGCGTCCTGGCCGCTGTCGGTGACGCCGCTGGCGGTGACGCCCGTGTCGGTGACGTCGAGAAACAACGTTCCGTCCTCTGACCCGACCCGGATCCGCGCCGCCGCCGTGCCGGCGTGCCGCAGCACGTTGGTCAACGACTCCTGCAGGATCCGGTACGCGGCGGCGTCCACCGCAGACGGCAACGCCGGAAGGTCCGGATCGATGTCCACGCGCACCGCCACACCACCCGCCCGGACCCGTTGCGTCAGCCGGTCGAGGTCCTCCAAGCCGGGGGCGGGGCGCCGCTGCGCCGCACCCGGGCTGCGTAGCGCCTCCAGTTCGGCACGCAGATTCTCCAGAGATTCGCGGCTGGTTGCCCGCACCGCCTCCATCGCCTCCCGGGCACCTTCGGGATTGCGGTCGAGCACGTGCAGCGCCACGCCCGCCTGCATGGCGATGACCGCGAGCCCGTGGCCGACGGAGTCGTGCAGATCCTGCGCCATCCGCAGCCTCTCCTCCGAGGCCACGCGACGGGCCTGCTCGCTGCGTACCCCAGCCACCGACTCGCGGCGCACTCGCACCGCCGCGCCCACCGCAAGCGCAGCGGCGACGATAGTTCCCCAGACGAGCGCCTGCCAGAGCATCGCGATGACGCTCCCGCCGGCCGGCTCGCGCGCTCGCTTGGCGACCGTCGCAACGAGGAGGACACCGAAGTCAGCGGCCACCATGAGGCTTGCCCGGCCCAGCGGCCACCGCGAGGCCAGCCCGTACACCGCCGCGGGAACCGTCAGCAGCACGGGCCCATACGGAAATCCGGCCGCCAGGTACCCGGTGACCGCCGCCCCGTTGAGCGCCAGGCTCAGTCCCGGACGCCGCCGCGCAGCCAGCGAAAGGGCAGCGGCGACCACCAGCACGTAGGCGAGAGCGTCCGGGGCGCGGGCCGCATGTGGCTGGAAGACGGCGGCAGGCTGCGTACCGACCACGCCGCACGCGAGGAACGGCAGGCATGGCCATGCGTCCAGCAGCCACCGCCGCGCGCGTTTCTTGACGCTGGTCACCGTCTCACGATAGGGCGTCGCGGGTACGGGATCGTCCTCGCTCGGGCGTAATCCGTGTACGCGTATCCGCGTATCCGCGTATCCGCGGTGCCGCCGCGCCCTCGCCGCCGGCACGCTGCCTGACTCCGTGGCCACGCCGGGTGCCCTGCCCTGAGAGTGGCGTTCACATTGGAGCCATCGGTGACCAGTTCGGCTCCAGCGAAGATCAGCAGGCGTTGTGCGGCGACGTTCTCAACGGTGGTGGATGCGACCAGCCGTGGTACGCCGGTCTCGGCCGCCGTGGCCATCAGTTGTGCCACGGCGGGCCCGGCCACCGGCGGCATCACCTCGAGCGGGTCTGGGTCTGCCACGGCTGCTTCGAGCAAGTCTCCCAAGGTCTGCTCGGTCAGCGGGCACAGTCGCACATCCGGGTCACTCACGCCTCAACGGTTTCTCACCATTGGGGTCATGTGGCAACCGGATTTCGTGCCAGCGTCCGGTCCCGCGTGCGCTTCCCGAGGCTGGTGCGGCCCCAGGGCTTGAAGATCGAAAGGACCACGCTGGTGGTGTACATGGTCAGGGAGACGCACGCGGCTGAGATCGCGCCGCTCGCGTCAACATCGGCGAGTTGGTCGGGCGGCGTGTGTGACACGGTCGCGGCGGCGTCGTGCAGGCCTGGGAGCAGGGACAGTGGTGTGAGGACGACCGCGATCAGCGTGAGCCAGAACTTGACGGCCACCCAGCGATGCTGGAAGAGGCCCCACGAGGTGAAGAGTCCCAGCAGCGTGCCGGTGACGAACGCGGTCACGCTGATCGGGATGAACAGCGTGTCGCCGAGGATGCTCATCACCCGGTAGGTCGCGTGCTGGGTGGCGGGGTTGTCGGTGGTCACGCCGGTGATGGTCAGGACCAGGTTGCCGATTGTCAGGCCGAGCCAGCTGACAGCGGAGATGACATGCAGCACCACAACGAGCTTGCGGAGTTTCACCGGCATGCGTGGCAGGCTCCGATCTACCGGCAAGGCATGGCGCTGCCGCGAGGCTGGTGCGAGGCGGTCGGTCGGTGTGCTCATAACGTTGAGGGTGCCGCGTGTGGCGTCCGGGGTCGTCCCCGTGACAGCGGCACCACGTACGCGATCCTGCGTATCCGCAGCGCCGCCGCTACGGGGATGACCCGGTAGCCGCCCCACGGCCATCCTCGAAGCCATGAATGCACTCACGGAGGCGGTCGCCCCGCCCGAGTCGGCGGCTGTTCGCACGCAGCAACTGACGAAGAGGTACGGCGGGCACCTAGCCGTCGACGCGGTGAGCCTGACCGTGCGGCGCGGCGAGGTGTACGGCTTCCTCGGACCCAACGGCGCGGGAAAAACCACAACGCTGCGCATGGTGCTCGGTCTGGTCCGCCCGACGAGCGGTACGGCCACCGTCCTGGGGCAGCGAGCCGGTACCCCGGCCGCGAACGGCCGTATCGGCGCCCTGATCGAGGGACCGGGGTTCTATCCCTACCTGAGCGGCCGCGACAACCTGCGGGTGCTGGCCCGCTACCGTGGCCTCGACGACAGTCACGTCCAGCATGCGCTCGCGCGGGTCGATCTTGCCGCCCGCGCTCGCGACCGGTTCAAGTCGTACTCCCTCGGCATGAAACAGCGGCTGGGGGTGGCCGCGGCGCTGCTCGGCAACCCGGAGCTGCTGATCCTCGACGAGCCAACCAACGGCCTCGACCCCGCCGGCGTCAGCGATATGCGACGGCTCGTCGCAGACCTGGCCGCCGCCGGCCAGACCGTACTGCTGTCCAGCCACCTACTCAGTGAGGTACAGGAGGTGTGCGAGCGGGTGGCGGTGATCTCGCGCGGCCGGCTCGTCACCGAGGCGAAGGTCGGCGAGCTGCTCGGCAGTGGTCGACTGCTGGTGCGTGCCGACCCGATGGAGACCGCGCTGTCCGTAGGCATGCGGCTCGCCGGTGACAACGCCGTGTCCGTGATCGATGGCGCACTGCATCTGCGCCTGGATCCTCGGCGCGCCGCCGAGCTCACCCGGGCACTGGTGGCGGCGGGCGCCGACGTCCACGAGATCCGCCCGTCCGAACGCTCCCTCGAAGAGGTGTTCTTCGAGATGACCGCACCCGAGGAGGCCCTGCGATGACCGTCCTGATGGCCAGCGCCCGCGCCGAACTGTTGCGCCTGCGGGGGTGGCCGGCCCTGTGGGTGATGCTCGGCGCCTGGCTGCTGCTGAACATCACCTTCGTCTTCGTGTTCCCGTACCTGTCCTACCGCAACGGCACGGGTGGTTTCGCCACGCAGGGCGTCTCCCGCCAGCAACTGCTCACCAACGTCATGCCGGCTCACGTGCCCGTCGCGGTCATTCAAGGCATGCCGATGTTCGGCGGCGCCATCGCGCTCACCCTTGGCGCGCTCGCCGCCGGCAGTGGTTACGGGTGGGGCACCTGGAAGACCGCGCTCACCCAGGGACCCGGGCGGCTGGCCGTGACCGGCGGCACCCTCAGCGCGCTCGCCGGTGTCGTCGTCACCATGGTCGTCGCGGCGTTCGCCGTCGATTTCGGCATCGCGTCGATACTGGCGACTGTCGAGGGGCAGAGCATTGCCATGCCGGCGGCGGCTGACGTCGCCCGCGCGTTCGGAGGCGGGATCCTCATCCTCGGCACGTGGACACTGGCCGGCGTTGCCGTCGGCACCCTCGCCCGCAGCCCCGCGCTCGCCGTCGGTCTCGGCGTCGTGTGGGTGCTCGCCGTGGAGAATCTGCTGCGCGGCGCGTCGACGCTGCTCGACTGGCTCCAGCCGGTGACCGATGTACTGCCGGGAACGGTGGTCGGCTCCATCGCCGCAGCGCTCGGTGCCACACCGGTATCCGAGGGCGGGACGCCCGGTGTGGTCACGAACCTGGACGGTGGGCTCTCCGTCGCACTCGCGCTCGCCTACCTCGTAGCCTTCGCCGTCGTCACGGGAGTGCTGGTGAGGCGGCGCGACGTCAACTGAACAGAGACAGACCGGATAGCCTCATCCTGCCGCGTCCCGACTGTGCCTGGTCACAGTCGGGACGCTGACGTTGACCGCGAACCTTCCCATGCCTTCCGGGTGCCGCGGTCGCTCCTACTCGCTGGTACAGGCCGTAACCATCACGAAAATGCGCGTGCCTTCTCAGGCATGCTAGCGTGCCATAAATTTCAGTGGGAGCGCTCCCGAGATCGCTCAACCCCTCTGCACAAGGAGCACTATGGCATGTCTACTCAGCGGCCTGACGGCTGCCGTGCTGTTCGCGGCCTCCTTCGTCGCCCCCGCCACCGGTAGCACCGCGCACGCCGACACTAAGACCGGTAGCACCGCGCACGCCGACACTAAGATCTGCGACAAGGTCGACGCGACGACTATTCAAGATCAGTACGTCGTCATGAACAACGTCTGGGGCGCCGACACCGCCCAGTGCATCAACGTGACGGACAACGGCTTCACGGTCACCGCGGACCACAGCAAGCGCCCTGATGGCGCACCGGCCTCGTACCCGGCGATCTACTTCGGCTGCCACTACACCAACTGCTCCAACGGCACCAACCTGCCGATGCAGGTCAGTAAAATCCGTAGCGCGACGAGCAGTATCAGCTACTCGTACCCGGAGCGCGGCGTCTACGACGCCGCCTACGACATCTGGCTGGACTCGACTCCCAAAGAGGACGGGGTGAACCAGCAGGAGCTCATGATCTGGTTCAACCGGCGCGGCCCGGTCCAGCCGGTCGGCGCCAAGACCGGCACCGTCACCCTCGGCGGCCGCACCTGGGAGGTCTGGTCCGGCAACAACGGCATGAACGACGTCGTGTCGTACGTCGCGACCTCGCCGATCACGAGCTGGGACTTCAGCGTCCTGGACTTCATCAACGACACAAAGACGCGCAGCAAAGTCGCCGACTCGTGGTACCTGACGAGCATCCAGGCCGGATTCGAGCCGTGGGTGGGTGGCAGCGGCCTCGCCGTCACCTCGTTCGCAGCCAGCGTCAACGGTGTTGGTGGTGGCGCGAAGCCACCCTCGCCGCAGAGTTGCCGCGTGACGTACACGCCCAAAACCTGGAACGACGGCTTCACCACCACCGTCTCCATCACCAACACATCCAAAACCGCCATTCACGGCTGGAAGCTGACGTTCCCGTTCGCCGGAAACCAACAGGTAACCAAGGGGTGGACGTCCACCGTGTCGCAGGACGGCGCCGTGGTGACCGCCTCCAACGCCCGCTACAACGGGTCGATTGCGGCGAATGGCAGCGTCTCGTTCGTACTCCAGGGCACCCACAGCGGCAACAACCCGTCGCCAACGGCCTTCAGCCTCAACGGAACCGCCTGCACCATCGGGTGACCAGCGCATTGTCGGGCATCGCTGAGAAGCCGCTGAAGGGGCCGGGACGGATCTCTTCAGCGCTTCTTCAGGTACGCGCGCGCAGTCTCGACAGGTCGATCCCGGCGGCCCGGACACGGGCCCCCGGAACCTGTAGTAGGAGGATCCGAATGAAGTCCATGAAGCGCGTCGTGCTGGCCGCTGTGGCGGGCACGGCTATCGCGGTGGCTGGCGGTGTCGGCATCGCGTCGGCCTCGTCCACGCCCGCACCTACGTCCGGCACGTCCACCGCGCCGGCGGGGAGCGCGACCGAGGCGCCGGACGCGCCCGAGACCGGGAAGACCGGTCCGGACACCGACAACGTCCAGCAGGAAGACCAGCAGGGCGACCAGAACGCGCCGGACACCGCCAGCCCCGGCAAGTAACCGGCCGGTACGGGCGGGGCGCCCGCACGCCCCGCCCGCACCGATCGCCATCGGCCGGCATCGTCCTCGACCTTTGTTACCACAAGCATGGTGACTAGAATAATGGTCATGACGACGATACCGTTGGCCGACGCCAAGGCCCGCCTGTCCGCGGTGCTCGACGAGGTCCGCGACACTCACGAGCGGGTTGTGATCACCCGTAACGGCCGCCCGGAGGCGGTTATCATGGCCGTGTCCGACCTCGAAGCCCTCGAAGAGACCCTGGACCTGCTGTCCACCCCCGGCGCTCTGGACCAGATCCGCCAGGCTGAGACCGATCTCGCGGCCGGCGAGGCCGTTGACGCCGACGAGCTCAAACGCCTGCTGGCCGAGCGGGCGGACCGGGAGCGCCGTGGCTGACGGGGCCTACCGCCTGTCGCTGGCACCCGCAGCGCGCCGCGCATTGACCGAAGCCCCTCCCGCCGGACTGCCCCTCGCCGTGGCGATGGCCGTCGGCGAGTTCATCTCTGGACCGCTGCTGGATAACCCCCTCCGGGTCGGCAAGCCGCTCACCCGGGAACTGGCCGGCTACCACTCCGCCCGCCGCGGCGCCTACCGGGTCGTCTATCGCGTCGACGATGACGCCTGCATCGTTCACGTCGTACGCATCGACCACCGCGCCGACATCTATCACTCCTGAATCGCGGGGAGGTGTGTCGGCCGAAAGCCCGGTTACGGTCGTTAACGCGTGGGTTCGTAACGAGCCATGCGCACGGATCAGGCGGCCCGTTCGCACTGGCCGATGAGCCCTCCAACGTGCCGGGTCAACAATCGTCGGCCGCTCGTCTGCCGGAACGCACCCTGCTGTGCACGGATCATCCGACTGCGGCGGCTGCTGCCCTGCCTGCGACGCGGCCGGAGAACAGGCATCCGCCGAGGAAGGTGCCCTCCAGGGAGTTGTAGCCGTGCATGCCGCCGCCGCCGAAGCCGGCGACCTCACCAGCGGCGTAGACACCGGGTAGCGGTTGCCCGTCGGATTGCAGGACCCGACCAGACAGGTCGGTGTGCAGGCCGCCGAGCGTCTTGCGGGTGAGGATGTTGAGCCGGACGGCGATGAGCGGGCCAGCCTTCGGGTCCAGTAGCCGGTGCGGTGTGGCGACCCGGATGAGTTTGTCGCCGCGGTACCTGCGAGCACCCCGAATCGCGGTGATCTGCGCGTCCTTGCTGAACGGGTTGGTGATCTCCCGGTCCCGGGCCTCGACGAGCCGCTGCAGTTCAGCGGCGTCGATGGTGGCGCCGTCGGACTGCGCGGCGAGGTCGTTCATGCCAGCTACCAGCCGTGGCAAGGTGTCGGCGACAACGAAGTCGGCGCCGTGGCGCTTGAACGCCTCCACCGGTCCTGGTGCGCCGGCCCGCGCCCGTCGCAGGACCTGCCGGACGCTGCGATTGGTGAGGTCCGGATTCTGTTCCGAACCGGAGAGGGCGAACTCCTTCTCGATGATCTTCTGGGTGAGGACGAACCAGCTGTAGTCGTAGCCCGTTGCTGTTAGATGCTTGAGCGTGGCGAGGGTGTCGAAGCCGGGGAACAGCGGCGCGGGCAGGCGCCGGCCGGTGGCGTCCAGCCAGAGTGACGACGGGCCGGGCAGGATCCGGATGCCGTGGTTAGGCCAGATCGGGTCCCAGTTCTGCAGGCCCTCGGTGTAGTGCCACATCCGATCCGGGTTGATGATCTCCCCGCCGGCGCTCTGCGTGATAGCGAGCATCCGCCCGTCGACGTGGGCGGGGACGCCGGCCACCATGCGTCTGGGCGGCGCGCCGAGCCGGACCGGCCACGCCTCGCGTACCAGGTCGTGGTTGCCGCCGATCCCGCCCGAGGTGACGATGACGGCCTGTGCGCTGTACTCGAAGTCGCCGACCTCAACCCGCGAGCTGCTGTGCCCACGCGGCGCGTCGCTGGGTTCGAGTGTCCGCCCGCGGACTCCGGTCACGACACCACCGGTTTTGACGAGGTTGTCGACACGGTGCCGGAACCGGAACTGGATCAGCCCGCGAGCGGCGGCGTCGTGGACCCGACGCGCGAACGGCTCGACGACGCCCGGTCCGGTGCCCCAGGTGACGTGGAACCGGGGCACCGAATTGCCGTGCCCGTCGGCCGCCCCGCCGCCCCGCTCGGCCCAGCCGACCACCGGGAACAGCCGATGACCCATGGCCCGCAGCCAGGCCCGCTTCTCCCCGGCTGCGAACTGCACGTACGCCTCGGCCCACCGCCGCGGCCAGTGGTCCTCGTCCCGGTCGAACGCAGCGCTACCCAGCCAGTCCTGCCACGCCAAATCCACCGAGTCGCGGATGCCCATCCGCCGCTGCTCCGGCGAGTCGACCAGAAACAACCCACCGAATGACCAGAACGCCTGACCGCCCAGGTTCTGCTCCGGCTCCTGATCCAGCAACAGCACCCGCCGGCCCGCGTCGGCAAGCTCCGCAGCGGCGACCAGGCCGGCCAGGCCGGCCCCAATCACGATGGCATCCGTATCCATACCCGCAACGGTAGGTACAGAATTACCAAACTACTGTGGAACGCGACCAGAAAACGAGCGCGAGATTGTCATCGCGGTGACAAAGCTAGCCAGAATGCGGAGGGAAGCGCTGGTGTCCGACGCCCTCATCGACATCGAACCCGGCCTCGCCGGACTTGCTCCGCACGTCGGCGAACATCTCCGCTCGATCAAAGCCAACCTGCACGACCGGATCCTCACCACCGTACGGGCCGCCCTGAGCGCGCAAGGCCGATCACTGACCGGCGGGCAAGGACACGGGCTCGCCCTCGGCGTCGAAACCGCCGTCGACGCGTTCGTCGAGGCCGTCGCCGACCCCACCCGCGACCTGGCGCAGACCCGATCGGTCTTCCATGCCCTCGGCCGCACCGAATACCGAGAAGGCCACCGCGTCGACGCGCTGCGCTCGATCCTCACCATCGGTGCCCGAGCCATCTGGGACTTTCTCGTCCAGCAGACGAAACCGGCCGGCCCGGCACCTGGCGAGTTGTACATCATCGCCGCCGCCCTCTTCGGCTACATCGACGCCCTCGCCGGCGCAGCCGCCGAGGGATACCTCGACGAACAGCAGGACGCCGCCCACGACTGGGCCACCACCCGTCGCCGGCTCATCACCCTGCTCGTGCAGCCCGACCCGCCCGGTAACGCCGCCTTGCAAGCCGCCGCCGACGCCGCCCGCTGGCCCCTGCCGGAGACAGTCGCCGTCGTCAGCGTGAGCGGCACCGACGCCGAGCACCTCGCCCGGACCACCGGCGGCGGCGCCATTGCTACCGTTATCGACGAGGCCGTCCGCCTCGTCCTGCCCGAGCCGCACACTCCGGGCCGCCTCACCCAGCTTCGCCGAGCCCTCGCCGGCCGGCAAGCGGCACTCGGGTCGACCGTCGCCATGCGTCAGGCGCGCATCTCCTACCGGCTGTCCCGACGCGCGCTACACCTGCAGCACGACGGCACCCTTCCGCACGACGCCGTCGTGGACTGCGATGAACACCTGCTCACCCTGCTCACCGCATGGGAACCCGGTCTCGCCGATCGCCTCGCCGCCCACGTCCTCACGCCACTGGCACGACTCAAACCCGCATCGCGACAAAACCTCGCCGAAACACTGCTCACCTGGCTGCGCTGCCAAGGTCAGGTCATCGCCACGGCCGACGCCCTGCGCGCCCACCCGCAAACCGTGCGGTATCGCATGCGCAAACTTCGCGAACTGTTCGGCGCGACCCTCGACGACCCCGACGCCAGGCTCGCCCTCCACCTCGCACTGCGCCACTATCCTCGTCACACGCCATGAACGTTGCGGCGCTGCTCAGCGTCTCACAGGCTGAGGACGATCCGGCGCAGTAGCAGCACGGCGACGAAGACGGCGATAAAAGACGTGTCGAGCGCGACAGAGCCGAGGCGCAGCGGCGGCAGGATACGACGGACCGGTGCTAGCACCGGCTCGGTGACCGCCCGGAGCGCGGCGGACAGCCGCCCGCGTACCGATCCGGGCGCCGACGGGCCGGCGAACGCGGCGGTCCAGTCGAGCGCAGCCCGCGCGAGGAGCACCACCTGGAACAGAAGCAACAGGGTGGCCACGGTGGCGATGATGAACGTCATGCCTCAACAGTGCTCCGATCTGCTGTACATCAGCTGTGCGGGTTCTCGAAAGTTCTGTGCGTAACTGCGGGGCTCATCCACCCGGGTGTACCAGCCCCGACTCGTACGCCGCGATGACCAACTGGGCCCGGTCACGCGCTTCCAGCTTGGCCATGACCCGACTGACGTGGGTCTTCGCCGTCAACGGGCTGAGTACCAGTTGCTCGGCGATCTCCTGGTTGGACAGGCCGGAGGCGACCAGAGTGAGCACCTCACGTTCGCGGCCGGTCAGCGCCGCCACCCTTCCCGCCGCCGGCAGGTGCTGCTCGCGTTGGCTCGTGACACGGGCGATCAGCGCGCGGGTGGCGCCGGGTGACAGCAGCGCGTCTCCGGCCGCGACCGTCCGGATCGCGTCGAGCAGGTGCTCTGGGCGGGTGTCCTTGACCAGAAATCCGCTCGCGCCCGCCCGCATCGCGCGTACGACGTTGTCGTCGGTCTCGAAGGTGGTCAGCATCAGCACCCGTACTCCGGCGAGGTCATCGTCGCCTGCGATCTGCCGGCACGCCTCGATGCCGTCAAGATCGGGCATCCGAATGTCCATCACCACCACGTCGGCCCGGCTGCTGCGAGCCAGCGCCACCGCCTCCTGTCCGGTGGCCGCCTCACCCACCACCTCCATGTCCGTGGCGGACGCGACGAGCAGGGCGAAGGCTCCCCGTACCAGAGCCTGGTCGTCGGCGAGCAGCACCCGGATGATCATTGGTGGTCCCTTTCCTGGGTCGGGAGGTCGGCGACCACCTCGAAGCCTCCTCCGCGAGGGCCGGCGTTCACGCGCCCGCCGATCGCATGGGCGCGTTCGGTCATGCCCACGATGCCGTACCCACCTCCCGTCGTGGCCCCGGCGGGGTCGCCGCCGTCATCGCTGATGGTGAGCCGCACGGAGGCGGGGCGGTACTCGACGGTGAGCCGGGCGGTGCTGCCGAGCGCGTGGCGGGCCACATTGGTGAGCGCCTCCTGCACGATCCGGTAGGCCGTCACGTCCACGGCGGGCGCCAGGGGACGCTGTTCACCGACCGTGTCGACGGTGAGATCGACTCCCGCCGCGCGGGCCGACTGGACCAGCTCATCCAGGCGGGCCATGCCGGGGGCGGGGGTCAGTTCGTCGGCAGACGTCGCCGACGGGTCGTGCCCGCGGAGCACGTCGAGCGTCGCGCGCAACTCGCCCATGGCCGTACGCGACGTCTGGGCGATGACCCCCATCGCGGTGGCCAGGTCGCCGGTTCGCTGGCCGGGCGCCGTCTTGGCCAGGTGGGCGGCGACGGAGGCCTGGGCGTTGATGACCGCGATACTGTGCGCCAGGACGTCGTGCAGGTCGCGGGCGATCCGCAGCCGCTCCTCCGCGACCCGCTGCCGGGCCTCGGCCTCCCGCTGCGTCGCCTCCGCGCGGCGCAGCGCCGACTCGGCCGCCCGCTCCCGCTCCGCGCGTGCGGCGCGGTCCTCCATCGTGGACAGGAGGGCGGTGCGGGAGCGTGCCACCTCGCAAAGGGCCAGCGTCAGAGCGACCCAGCCGATCACGCCCAGCGCCACTTGCGGGCTGCCCTCGCCG
>JAOPWA010000582.1 GCA_025965915.1 Dactylosporangium sp.
CGCGCCCGCGCCGGTCTTCGATTCCGCGACCCGGCCCGCACATGGCACCCCCACGCTCGCCGGCGTGCCGCTGCCCGGCGGGGCCGTGCTGTTGCTACCGGTCCACCCGGGACCCGACGACCTCGCCGCGATCAGCGCGGCCGCCCAACCACTGCTTGACCTCCTCGCCGACCGAGGCCTGCTCACCAACGGCACCCCTAGGAGTTCGTCATGACTGTCTCCGTGACCCCGATGAGCCCGGCCGAGGCGGCGCGGGTCGCCGCGCCCGTGGACGAGGCCGGCCTCGGTGCCCTGCGGACCGAGCGCGGCAACCTCCCGCTGGACCGCCTCGACGTCCACGCCTCGATCACCGGGCTCGTCGGCCGGGTCCAGCTCACGCAGGAGTTCGTCAACACCCATGACACCGCCCTCGATGCGACCTACGTGTTCCCGCTGCCCGACCGGGCCGCCGTCACCGGCATGACGATGACCGCCGACGGCCGTGTCATCGAGGCCGAACTGCGCGAGCGGGGGGCGGCGCGGGAGGAGTACGACCGGGCGATCGCCGCCGGCCGGCGCGCCTCGATCGCCGAGGAGGAGCGGCCGGACGTCTTCACCATGCGGGTCGGCAACATCCTTCCCGGGGAGCGGGTCAGCGTCGCGCTCACCCTGGTCGGGCCGCTGCCATACGAGGACGGCGCCGCCACGTTCCGGTTCCCGCTGGTCGTGGCGCCACGCTACGTCCCCGGTACGCCACTGCCGGGCCCGAGCGTGGGTGACGGGTCCGCCGTCGACACCGACGCCGTGCCCGACGCCTCCCGCATCACACCGCCTGTGCTGCTGCCGGGCTTCCCCAATCCGTTGCGGCTGTCGATCGACGTCGACATCGACCCCGCCGGGCTGCCCCTGGGTGAGGTCCGCTCCAGCCTGCACACCGTGGCGACCGAGGGCAGCCGGATCAGCATCCGGCCGGGGGAGCGGGCCGACCGCGACTTCGTGCTGCGCCTGGCGTACGGGGCGGCCGACGAGACGTCGACGCTGGTGTGCGTGCCGGACACGGACGGCGCCGAAGGGACGTACCAACTGACGGTCCTGCCGCCGGCGGAGAGCGGGCCGGGCCGCGGCCGCGACGTGGTCCTCCTGCTGGACCGCTCCGGGAGCATGGGCGGCTGGAAGATGGTCGCCGCGCGGCGGGCGGCGGCGCGCATCGTCGACACGCTCACGCCGGCGGACCGCTTCGCGGTCGTCACCTTCGACCACGAGGTCGAGCACCCGTCCGACCTGCCGGCCGGCCTCGTGGAGGCCAGCGACCGGCACCGTTTCCGCGCCGTCGAGCACCTGGCGAGGGCAGATGCCCGCGGGGGTACCGAACTGCTGGCGCCGCTGCGCGACGGCCTGGCACTGCTGGCCGGCGACTCGCCCCGCGATCCAGTCCTGGTCCTCGTCACCGATGGGCAGGTCGGCAACGAGGACCAGATCCTCAGCGCGATCGCACCCGGCCGGGTGCGCATCCACACCGTCGGCATCGACCGCGCCGTCAACGCCGGGTTCCTCGGCCGGCTGGCGGCCCTCGGTGGAGGGCGGTGCGAACTGGTCGAGAGCGAGGACCGGCTCGACGAGGCGATGGAGCACATCCACCGCCGGATCGGGGCGCCGCTCGGCACCGACCTCGTACGCACCGCCGACGGGCTCACTCTTGTCGACGGCACCCGCACCCCGGCCCGGCTGCCCGCGCTGTACCCGGGAGTGCCGCTGGTGGTCTCCGGGCGCTACCACGGGCCGGAGGCGGGATCACTGACGGTCCGGGGCCGCACCCGCGACGGCCGGGAATGGCAGACCACGGTCTCCGCCCAGCGGCGGGAGGCACCGGCGGTGGCCGCGTTGTGGGCCCGCGCCCGGCTACGGGACCTGGAGGACCGGTACGCCGCCGGCTCCGGTGGTACCGACCTGGAGCAGCAGGCGGTCGACACGTCGCTGCGCTTCCGGGTGCTCTGCCGGTTCACCGCATACGTGGCCGTCGACACCCGGGTGGTGACCGAGGGCGGTCAGCCGCACCGGGTGGTGCAGCCGGTGGAGCCGGCATCGGGCTGGGACATGCTGGCCGCGCCGACCCCGACCCGACCGGGGGTCGCCGGTGGGATGCGGATGATGGCGATGCGCCTGGACAGCGGGATGGCGGCGCAGTCGTCCGCGATGCCTTCACCGGCCGCGCCGCCGCTCGGTGCGCCGGATGCGGCTCACGTGCGGCCGGCGTGGGGCAACGCCGGCGGGGTCCTGGGTGCGATCGGAGCCGCGGTGTCCGGGGTGGCTGGGGCTGGGGCAGCCGCGGGCGCGCGAGCGCAGCTGCGGTCGGTCCGCGAGGTCGCCGCCGTCGAGGCGCGCCGACTGCGGGAGTCCGCCGGGTTGCCGGGGTACGAGCGGCGTGAACTGCTCGCCGACCTGGCCAGCCGGCTCACCGCGCTCGTCGGCCACCTGGCCTCACTCGGGACGCCCGAGCCCGCGTACTCGTCGCTGCGTCACCTCGTCACCACCCTGAGCGCGGGTGGTGACCTGGAGGCCATGTGGGCCGAGGCGGTACGGGTACTGGACGCGTTCGGGGCCGACGCGTCGGTCCCGGCGCCAGCCGACGCGAAGGTGTCCGAGACCGACCGCCGGAGCGATTTCTGGAAGCGCTGAGCTAAGCGGGGGACTCCTCCGGCAGGTGCAGGACCCACCGGTACGCCTGGACGAGTCCACTGTCGAACCCGGCGGCCGAACCCCACAGGAAGAGCCGGAAGCGTCGGTACATCGGCTCGCCCCAGCGGCGTATGACATCTTCACGTGCGGCGTCCAGACGCTCGGCCCAGGCCTTACAGGTGAGGTGGTAGTTGTGACGGTCGTCGTCGACGCGGATCAGCTCGAACGGCGACCGGGCGACGTGGCGCAGGTACTCGTGCATCAGCAGCGGCGACTGCCGGCCGGGGTAGATGTAGCGGCTCATGAACGTCGACACGTCGTACTTGGCCCGCATCGCGAGCGCGTCGAGGTAGACAGACCCGCCCGGCTTGAGCAGCTCCCGGTACTTGCGCAGCGTCGACTTGTAGTCGGGCAGGTGCTCGGTGACGCCCATGTTGACGATCGCGTCGTAGGGCTGGTCGCTTCCGTACCGGAGGAGGTGCTGGCGCACCACGGTGGCGGGCAGGTTCTCCCGGGCGACGAGATCGCCCAGGTAGCGCTCCGACTCCTTCGACAACGTCAGCGTGGTGACCTCGACGCCGCGCTTGCCGGCGTACTCCACGAAGGCTCCCCAGCCACCGCCGACCTCGAGTACCCGGTCACCCGGCTTGGCCCCGATGGCGTCGAGCGCGATGTCCATCTTGCGGGTGATGGCGTCTTCGAGTGGTTCGTCGTCGCTTAAGAACACGCCCTGCGTGTAGCAGCGGTGCCGGTGGTCGAGGAAAGTCAGGAAGAACTCGGAGTCCTCGTCGTAGTGGGCCGAGATCGAACGGCGGTCGTGCTCCTGGCCACCGCGTAGCAGTGCCGGGGTGAAACGACCGAGCCAGGCGACGGGGTGGAAATCGGGGAAGAACTTGCGCATCTTCAGCGCCGTCATCACGTCACCGTCGATGTCCAGCCACCCCTTGAGGTACGCGACGGCGATCTGGAACTGGTCGAGCGAGGCGAGCGCCTTGGCGCCGAGTCGCTCCTTGACGGTGATGACGAAGGCGGGCTCGGCCGGCCCGAACGTGTGAGTCGGGGCGCCGAGCGGTTTGACGGCGAAGGACACGGGAGAGCGCGATTCGAAGTATGTCCGGTAGCGCCTGTCGAGCGAGCGGACGAGATCCGTGGCGGCCACCGCGTCAATCTAACGCCCGCAATCGGAGATGTGCAGGTCTTCAGGGCGCATTCCGGTACGAGTCGGCGGCGAGCAGCCGTCGCGCCCGCTTGACCCGGTACATCGCGCCGTCGGCCCGGTTCAGTACGTCCTCGCTGCGCTCGCCGGCGGCGTACAGCGTGCCGTCCACGCTGAGCCGGACCGTGACGGTCGTGCCGGCCATCGTGACGGGCTCGGCGAACGCGTCGAGTACCCGCTCGGTCAGCTGCTTCAGCCCGGTCTCGTCGTTCACGGACTGCGCCAGGATCACGAACTCGTCGCCGCCGAATCGGGCAACCGGGTCGGCGGCGCGGTTGCAGCCCCGCAGGCGGGCCGCGACCACGGCGAGTAGTTCGTCGCCGGCCGCGTGGCCCAGCGAGTCGTTGACGTCCTTGAACCCATCGAGGTCGATGAACAGCAACGCACCGGGCTGTCGGCGTACCGCTTCGGTGAGCTGGGCCATGAACGCCCGGCGGTTTGGCAGACCGGTGAGCGGATCCACATGCGCCAGTCGCCAGGTCTCGTCGAGGAGCTCACAGGTGCGCAGGACGGTGGCGGCCTGGTCTGCGATGCCCGCCATGCGGGTGACGAACTGCTCGCTGCGGGCGGCCCCCTCCGGACCGACGAAACCGGCCACGAGCACGCCGTACAGCCGGTCCGGTAGGGCGAGGCCAACGACGGCCATCAGGTCCATGCCGGCCTGACTCATCAGCCGGCGGATCATCGGATCCTCGCTGGCGCGGTCGTAGATCCTGGTGGCGCCGGGGTGACTGCGGCGGTACTCGAACGCCAGCGGGCTCTGCTCGGCCTTCAGCACGAGCCCTTCCAACCGTTTGTGGGCCTTCTGGTCCCAACCGAGGTGGGCGGCCATGTGCAGCCCACCGGCCTCCTCCAGCAGCAGCATTGCCGCCTTGTCGGCGTGCAGCACCGCGTGCACCGCCTCCGTGGTCACCCTGGCGACGTCGGCCGGGGCCCGGGCGTGGGTGAGCGCACGCGCCAGGCTGAGCAGGCTCTCGGCCGTGCGCTGCCGCTCGGCGGCCGCCTCGAAGGCGGTCAGCGCGTCGAGAGTGACCGCGGCGAGGTTGGCGTACGCGTCGAGCAGCGGTTGTTCGGTCTCGAGGAACGCGTCCTTGAAACTGAACGCGACCAGGTAACCGTAGTGCCGGGTGGGGGAGACGATGTCGGCGATCAGCCGGTCCTCGCCCGGTGCGACCCGGCCGCCGTCGGCGGTCAGCCGGTCGAATTCGGCCTGGGTCAGGCCGAAGCCGTGTACCTGGCGCGGCTGGTCCTCGGCCGTCTGGGCGACGAGCAGGAACGAGTGGGCGTTGACGGCGAAGCCGGCACGGTCGGCGATCGTGGCGAGGACCCGGTCGGGTGACCGGGCCGAGACCAGTTCGGCCACCGTGTGCTGCAACTGGGTGAGCTGGTCCGCCATCGCGCCCCGCACGTGGGCGCCGGCCTCATTGTCGCCGCGGCTCCAGAACCGGCCCGGTTGGCGCCAGCGCAGCTCGTACACGCAGGCCGACGCGCCCCGCACCTGGCACTCGTCGTGCGTGATCACGGCGGCCGGCATTCCGAACCCCACCGGCACCTGGGTGAGCAGACCCACGGTGTACAGGCAGTCGTGCCGGCTCGGCTTGAACTGCGGGTGAACCTGGTAACGCAGCGTCGCGGAGCCACGCCGCACCCGCACGGCGGTCATTTCAGCGCAGGAGGAGAACCTGGTGTTGGCCTTGGCGACCACCCGCAGCAGGTGGGTGGGGCCGCCGATCAGGGACAGCGCGAGGATCAGCGGCGTGCCCACGGCGTGCTCGATGATGCCGAGCCCGATCTTGCGGCCGACGTCGGGGTCGTCGAGCACGATCGCAGCGGACTCGAAGAGCCGGATCTTGAATTCCCACGACCACCAGCGGCGCGTGTCCTCGTACGTCTCGGGACTCTCCGCCGCCCCGGCCAGCGCGAGCGTCCGGCTCACCGCCTCGGGGCCGCCCGTCGTGCGGACATACCCGAGGATGGCGCGTACCGTCACGCCCGACGTTTGCCGTACCGAGTCCATAGCTGTCCTCCGCCAGTCCCAATCGGCCGGATTGTGGCGGTCGTGAGGAGACCGCACCGCCCGATATGCCGGTGCGGATAGCATCGTCGAGTAGCCGCTTGACCTTCAGGGAGTAAACCGTGTCCGCACCTCGCACCGCAGCCCCGTCCGAGCCCGTCCTCGTGCCGGCGGGAACGACGGCCGCCGACGCGGTGGTGGGGGCCGGACTGCCCGCGGCCGGTCCCAATGCGATCGTGGTGATCCGTGATCCGGAAGGGCGACTGCGTGACCTGGACTGGGCGCCCGAGGTCGACACCAGGGTCGAGCCGGTCGCGATGTCCTCACCCGACGGGCTGAACGTGCTGCGGCACTCCACCGCGCACGTGCTCGCGCAGGCCGTCCAGGACGTGTTCCCCGAGGCCAAGCTCGGCATCGGTCCGCCCATCGAGAACGGCTTCTACTACGACTTCGACGTCGCCCGGCCGTTCAACCCGGAGGATCTCGACAAGCTCGAGAAGCGCATGCAGGAGATCGTCAAGGCCGGCCAGCGGTTCCGGCGCCGGCGCTTCGACTCCCTGGACCAGGCCAAGGCCGAGCTGGCGGACGAGCCGTACAAGCTGGAGCTGGTCGACATCAAGGGCGACGTCGACGCGTCCGAGGTCATGGAGGTGGGCGGCGGCGAGCTGACCATCTACGACAACCTTGACGCCAAGACCGGCGAGCGCTGCTGGGGCGATCTGTGCCGCGGCCCGCACCTGCCCTCCACCCGGCTGATCGGCGCGTTCAAGATCATGCGCAGCGCCGCTGCGTACTGGCGGGGCTCGGAGAAGAACCCGCAGCTGCAGCGGGTCTACGGCACAGCGTGGCCGACCCGCGACGCGCTCAAGGAGTACCTCCGGATGTTGGAGGAGGCCGCCCGCCGCGACCACCGCAAGCTCGGCGCCGACCTCGACCTGTTCAGCTTCCCCGACGAGCTGGGCTCGGGGCTGCCGGTGTTCCACCCCAAGGGTGGCATCATCCGGCGGGAGATGGAGGACTACTCCCGCCAGCGGCATGAGCAGGCCGGGTACTCCTTCGTCAACACCCCGCACATCACCAAGGGCCACCTGTACGAGGTCTCCGGCCACCTGGACTGGTACCGCGAGGGCATGTTCCCCCCGATGCACATCGACGCGGAACTTAACGAGGACGGCACCGTGCGCAAGCCCGGCCAGGACTACTACCTGAAGCCGATGAACTGCCCGATGCACAACCTCATCTTCCGCTCCCGCGGACGCTCCTACCGTGAACTGCCGCTCCGGCTCTTCGAATTCGGCTCGGTGTACCGCTATGAGAAGTCCGGCGTCGTACACGGCCTCACCCGCGTCCGGGGCATGACCCAGGACGACGCCCACATCTACTGCACCCGCGAGCAGATGAAGGACGAGCTCACCAAAACGCTGAACTTCGTCCTTGGCCTGCTCCAGGACTACGGCCTGAACGACTTCTACCTGGAACTGTCCACCAAGGACCCGGAGAAGTTCGTCGGTGCCGACGAGGTCTGGGAAGAAGCCACCCGC
>JAOPWA010000585.1 GCA_025965915.1 Dactylosporangium sp.
CGTGACAGCGCGTACTTCAACTCCGGTCTCAACCCGGTCCGCGCGGCCGCCCATGACCCCAGCCTGCCGGTACGTGCCGAGCCCGGGTACGAGTGGCAGGGCTTCGACGCCGACGCCAACACCGCGAGCTACCACAGCGCCGCGCAGCATCCGCACGGGATCAACCAGGACTACTTCATCAGTTGGAACAACAAGCAGGCCAAGGACTTCTCGGCGGCGGACGGCAACTTCAGCTTCGGCCCGGTGCAGCGCGGCGACCTGCTCGACTCGCGGGTACGCGCAGCACTTGCGCTGGGCAAGCTCGACCGGGCGGGAACCGTACGCGTCGCCGAGGACGCGGCGACCGCGGACCTGCGCGGCGAGAAGGTCCTCGGCAACCTGCTGCGCCTGCTGACGAGCCAGCCGGTGACCGGCCCGGCCGCCGCAGACGCGGTGGCCAAGCTGGCCGCGTGGCGGCAGGCGGGTGCCAAGCGCGTCGAGACCTCGCCCGGATCAAAGGTGTACCAGCATGCCGAGGCGATCCGAATCTTCGACGCGTGGTGGCCGCTGCTGGTGTCGGGGCAGTTCAAGGCGGATCTGGGCGACGAACTGTACCGGTCCCTGGTCGCCGCGATGCAGGTCAACGAGTCACCGTCGGGCGGGCAGCAGGGCGACGCCGCCGGTTCCCGGTCGATCAGTGAGGCGCAGGCGCACAAGGGCTCGTCGTTCCAGTACGGCTGGTGGGGCTACGTCGACAAGGACCTCCGGTCGATCCTCGGCGACCCGGTGGCGGCGCCGCTGCCGCGGCGCTACTGCGGCGGCGGAGACCCGGCGGTGTGCCGGCAGGTGCTGCTCACCACACTGGGCCAGGCTGCCGCACATACCCCCGCCCAGGTGTACCCGGGCGACGCGAACTGCCCGGCCGGCGACCAGTGGTGCGCGGACGCGATCCTGCAGTCCCCCGTCGGCGGCGTCTCCCATCCGCTGATCGCCTGGCAGAACCGGCCCACCTACCAGCAGGTCGTGTCGTTCCCGGCCGCCCAGGGTGACAACGTCGCCAACCTCGCGGCCGGTCGGGCCGTGAGCGCGTCGAGCACCCAGTTCGGGTACTCGTCGACGGCCACAGTGGACTCCGACCGGCGCACCCGATGGGCCAGCGACTGGAGCGACGGTCAGTGGATCCGCGTCGACCTGGGAAGTGCGCAGGGAGTCTCCCGGGTCATACTGCGCTGGGAGGCGGCCTACGCCAAGGAGTACCGCGTCGAGGTGTCCGGTGACGGCGGCACCTGGCGTCCGGTGTGGTCGACCAGCGCGGGAAACGGTGGCGTCGACAACGACGCCTTCGCCGCCACCACGGCGCGGTACGTGCGGGTGGCGGGGGTACGCCGGGCCACCGGGTACGGGTACTCCCTGTACGAGTTCGAGGTGTACGCCCGCTGAGGTGTGCGCGGGCGCTGAGGTGTACGCGCGCACTGACGCGGAGCGACACACCTTCACATGATTTGCACTATTGATGCAATACGACCGCTTTTGCCCCTTACTGCTGCTAGCGTCGTCAGGCGATGTCCAGCAACGCCCGCCGTCAGACCCGGCCTACCAAGAAGGCGACGCCCCGCAACAGGAAGGCACTGCCCCGCAACAGGAAGGCGCTGCCCCACACAGCGCGCCGTCAGACCCGGACCACCAAGCCGGGCGGTCTCGCCCTGAGCCTTACCCTGCTCGCCACACTCGTCGCCGGCAGTTGCGTCTCCCGCCTGTCGGCGCCCGACGCCTCCGGGGTCGCCCACCGCCCAGGCGCGGCAGGCGCGAACCTGGCCGCGCCGAGCCGGACGCCTGAGACGGGTCAGGCCGCGCCCGGCGGGTCGGCCGGGTCCGCCGGGCAGCCGGCGCCCTGGCGCCCGGACGACGCAGGACCGCGCGCGGAATCGGCACTGCACATGACGCCGCCGCCACCACCGTCCCCCACGCCGGCACCCGCCGCCGCGCCGGGGACCGTGACGATCAACCGGGTACCGGGAGAGTGGGTCAGCTGGGCACTGCTCAACCGGAGTACCGGGGGCCTGGTCACCGGCGGCGACAGCGGCACCAACTCGACCGAGTCGATGGTCAAGGCCTGGATCGCGGCCGACTACCTACGCGGCCTGGGCAGCAAGGAGCCGGGGACCGACGAGATCGACCTGCTACGCCGGATGATCCGCGACAGCGACGACCAGGCCGCACAGAAGCTGTACCTGCGACGCGGCGGCGACGCGGTCATCAGTCGGCTGATCTCCACGTGCGGGCTCACCGACACCCGCCTGTACCCCGGATGGTGGAGCCTGACCCAGATCTCCGCGCGGGACGCGGTACGCATGGGCGACTGCATCGCCGACGGTCGGGCCACCAACGGCCGCTGGACGGCGTGGCTGCTCGGCGAGATGCGTCAGGTACGCGGAGAGGGCCGCTTCGGCATCGTGGAGGTGCACCCGGGAGTGGCTGTCAAGAACGGCTGGACGAAGTGGTGGAACGGCACGTGGCATGTCAACTGCCTCGGCGTCGCCGACGGGTGGTCGCTCGCCGTGCTCATCCGCTACCCCTCGGGATCCAGCCTCGCCAACAGCGCCGAAGTCTGCCGGTCGGTCACCCGCCAGCTCGCGCCGTAACCGACGGTTACCGCTGCGCCGACCGCTGCGCCACCGTCAGGTCCATCGTCTGGCCCCGGACGATCGGGGATACGAGGTGGTCGAGGTGGCGGCGTTTCACTGCGGCCTGGAAGTCGCTCAACGGTGAGCGGAACACCGTGTAGTCGTCGTAGTGGATCGGCACCGTCAACGGCGGCTCGATCAGGTCGACCAGGCTGGCGCCCTGCTCGCCGTTCATCGTCAGCAGCAGCCCGAGGACACGGGTACCACCCAGGTGCACCAGCATGACGTCGATGCCGGGCAGCCGCTCCGGGATCTCGCGCAGCCACCACCGGTACAGCGTGTCGCCGGTCTGGTACAGCCGCAGCCGGCGCTCGCCGGCCACCTGCCAATCGATGACGCTCCCCATCGTGTCGGGCAGCAGGAGGTGGACGCCGTTCGGCCCGTGCTGCGCGGGCACGGACGTCACCCGTATCGACTGGTCGCCCTTGTGGAACTCGACGTGCGACCAGGTCCGAAGCCCGATGGTGTCGCGGAACCGCCAGCTCCGCTCGAGGCGCTGCGCCGCATCGGGGGTGGTCGCGATGGGCAGCGCCCGCGGGAGCCGGGCCTTCGCCACCCGGTCGAAGTGGTCGCCGTGCAGGTGCGAGAGCACGACGGCGTCCAGCGGGGGCAGTTCGTCGATGTCGAGTGCGGGCTGGGTTCGTCGGCGCGACCATAGCCCGTACCCGAGGTAGGCCGCCTCGCCGGCGTGCAGGAAGTTGGGATCGGTCAGCAGGGTGAACTCCCCCAGTCGCAGCAGGGTGGTGGCGTTCCCCACGAAGGTGACCGCGGCGTCCTGTTGCATGGGCTCTCACCTCCCGATTCTGCGGTTACCCGCCCCCGCGGCGATCATGTGCGGTGCCGCTCGGTTTCGGTCCGGTCACAAGGGTTCACTCCGCGCAGAAACGACCGACAGACGCACATGTACGAGGGACCTGCGGTACCTGGGCGACTGAGCGCGTCGCGGGAGTTGCTGCGCTTGCTGATAGCGGAGATGGGCACACCGGGCTTCGCGGCGACGCGCCAACTGCCGGGGCTGCTCGCCGAGGTGGACCAGCACGCCGCCGAGGTGCGCGACTCGCTCGGCGACGGCCGGCTCGTACCCAGCACGGTGGCCCTGGCCGGGTACGCCGAGGGCCTCATCAACGCCGCCGAGCAGGCCGGCTGGGATTTCCCGGCCACGATCGACTGGGTACACGCCGACTGGCGGGTGGTGCGCCTTCTCTCGATCTGCGTACTCGCCTCCGACGGCCGCGAGCTCTGACTACCGCCGAGCTCCGACTCTTGACTTGGTCTTAGCGGGGTACCCGGGGGTGTTGAGGTAACCGGGTGAGGCGCCGGCCACACTGCTGCCCGTTCGGGCATCAAGATCCGGTCGCGGGAGTTGGGGCATACATGAGAGCTGTTGCGCTGAACGAATTCGGCGACCCGGACGTCCGGCGCCCACAGGAGCTGCCCGACCCGGCACCGGGACCTGACGGGGTCGTGATCCGGGTACGCGCCGCCGGGGTCAACCCCGTCGACTACAAGATCCGCGCCGGTTACCTGCAGGGCGCGTACCCGCACCACTTCCCGCTCGTCCCCGGCTGGGACGTGGCTGGCGAGGTGGTGGCGGTCGGCCCGGCCGTGACGCGATTCGCCGTCGGCGACGCGGTCATGGGCTACGCCCGCACAGAGCACATCCAGTGGGGTACCTACGCAGAACTGGTCCGCGTGCGCGAGGAGGCATGCGCCCACAAGCCGGACGGGTTGACGTTCGCCCAGGCGGGCGCG
>JAOPWA010000616.1 GCA_025965915.1 Dactylosporangium sp.
CGTGCCGGCGGCACCACTTCCGTCTGGCTGCCCGTCAGCGCTGCTCGTGGCTACGCCGCGCTCGGCAACAGTGAGCGCGCAATGGCCGCGATCCGTGCCGCCGAAGTGGCATGGGAGCGGGTGGAGCCGGACGAGGTCGACGAACTGGGCGGCATCTGCACGTTCAACCAGCCACGAACCCTTTACTACGCGGCCGACGCACTCGCCTGGCTGCCCACCGAGGCCGACAACGCCGAGTCTTACTCGGCCCGAGCGGTAGACACCTACTCGAGCCAGCAGCGTGACTACCGCTGTCAGCAGCGACGCAACTACCGGGACGACCAGCCACCGACGCAGCCGCGTCAACCATGCGACCAGGACACCGGATAGCAAGGCCGCAGGTGAGGCGAAGAGAAAATCGGTGGCGATGATCGTGCCGCGACTAGAGCAGGCGGCCGATCACCCCGGATTCGATGACGATCACAGCGCCAATGAGCATGAACACAGCCGGCACGATCCAATGTCCAAAGCGATGCACAACCGCGATGACCTTCTTATGCGAGCCGAGCCAGGATCCGGCCAGGCACCACACCGCGACCAGCACCGCGAACACCGCGACGGTGACCAGGCTGCTGGTGAGCCCGATGGTGCGGAACATCGGGGTATAGGCGGCGATGTTGTCCGCACCGTTGGCGATGGTCACCCCGGCCACCGACAACAGCCCTCTCGCCGCCGTCGGCGAGGGCGGCTCATTGTGGCCACGGGTGCGGATCGCAGCGATCAGACCACGAATGCCCAGCGCGAAGGGCACCAAGCCGGGCAGGCCTACCCACTCGTTGGGCACAATCGTCAGCCCTAGCGCCGCACCCGCCGACGCCGTCACCAACACGGCGATCCCGGCGTACTGTCCCGCCCAGACCTGCCATACCTTTGGTCGGCCGCTGGCCCGGGCGGATAGGAACAGCACCGTCAGCACGATGATGTCGTCGACGTTGGTGCCCGCGAACACACCGGCCGCCGCGATGAGCGTGCCCAGAAGATCCCCCACGGCCCGACAGGGTACGGGCCACCACTGCGCCGGCACGCCTTCGGCCTGCAGGGCGACGAGGCCGCAGGGTACGCACCCGTCGCCGCGCGCGAGCATCGTGACGTTTGTGGAAGGTCAGCGGCGGTCGATCCGGCTATCGTGACTGTGTGGCGGGCGGAGGCGGCAGCGCGGTACAGCGCCGACGGCGGTTGGACCAGCCACGTTCAGGCCTGCTCTGGCAAGACCGGATGACCTGGCAGTCGATTCCGGCGGGTGGGCTAGCGGAGTCGCTGGTGCGAGGCATGGGCAGCGCTCGGTTTCTGTTCTGGCAAACCCTGCTGGTGGTGGGGTGGATCGCGGTGAACCTGGCATTTCCGAGGCTGCGCTGGGACCCCTACCCGTTGTTCCTGCTCATGCTGCTGTTCTCCGTGCAGGCGTCCTACGCCGCCCCACTGATCCTGCTGGCACAAAGCCGGCAGGCCGGCCGGGACCGGACCGCCTTGGAAGAGGACCGGCGGCGGGCCGCGCAGGCCAAGCATGACACCGAGTACTTGATCGCCGAGGTCGCCGCACTGCGGTCAGCGCTGGATTCGGCCGTCACCCGGGACGCCTTCCGCGATGAACTCGCCGAGGTGCGTCCACAGCTAGCCGCCGCAACGTAGGCGGATTCCTGGTAGCCCTCCCCAGAAGTCACGTCACGAGAGCCTTACGAACAGCGGGTCACCGACTGCTGAGTTGGCCGGTACTAGCGGCCAAGTGCGCCACGCAGCGCGGGCGTGGGAAGCCGGCCGATTGCAGGGCTCCGCCTCGCTGATGCGGGCGGGGCGGTGAGTCGCTGTCATCGGTAGCGATCGAATGGGTGTCGCTGCTGGTGGCGGACGGCTTGGTCGGGTCGCGCGTCGTGCCGTTCGCTGCCTCGGGAGCGCTCGTGCATCATCGCGTGGTGAACTCAGGCCCGCCGTTCCAGCGCTACGAGTATGTGGCGTGGTTTCGGGATCCCGCGCTGCCCGCCGACGACCAGGACTACGAATGGCCTGCGGTCTTCATAGTTGAGGCCCCAAGTGCGAAGGAGGCTAAGTCCTGGGGCGACCATCTGGCGAAGGGCAGGGCCGTCCGTGCTGGGGAGATCTACCTGCGCTCGTCCGCTGAGCCGTACGCCCAGTCACCCGAGAAAGACACGCTGCCGGTCGTGGCGTATGGCGTCGAAGTGCCCGATGAGGAGGTGGGTTGGTGAGTTCTCGGCCGCCTGGAGGCGCCCGATCTGAGCGAGAACCTTGGTTGGAAGACCGTGGATCACTGACCCGAGATGCCCGGAATGCCTGCTCGCGCGCGTGGTCCTGCTGACCGCTGGTGCCCGTTCGTGACTGTGGGCGGACGTGGCTACCGGCCCGTGGATGGGCCCGTACGATCATGCCCCGTCGATAGTCTGGCGGCATGAATCATGACCCGCGCTCGCTGGTCGGCACCTTCGTTACTGAGGTTGGCGTACGTCAGGACTGGCCTTTCGTCACCTTCACCAGCGATAGCGGGAACGTCACGTCGAAAGAGTTGCGGCTGTACGTCGACACCACCTGCGAGGTAACTCCGCCTCCGGCGTTCGTCTTCGACCTGGCGGCGGACGATCCGGGATCTGTGTTGCCGGTGCTACTCGAAGTGCTGAATCTGACGGTCAGTGCTGTGACTGTGGATGACGAGGCGAGCCTGGTCCTCGGCTTTCATGGCGGCACCACCCTGCGGGTGGCTGGCACTCCAAGCGCCTGGACAACACATGACGTGTGGTGGCTCGGCGATTCCCACGCGTAGTGCGGCGCGCCGATGCCCGGAACTGGGCCCCGGTTTGTGGTCCACCGTGCCGCCGGCTTCGCTGATCGTCGTAACATCGACCGGGCCGCAGCGGGAAAGATCGACCGATATCATTCTGATATGGCTGCTATTCAACCCTGGCACCTTGCCCTACTCCTGGTGATTCTGTTGATTCTGGGTGGCGTGATCGGCGCGGCGCTCTGGTCGGTGAGCCAGCACGGCAACGAGCAGTAGCGGCGGCCAGCTGCGATGAGCCGTTGGGACACAGGCGGCTGTAACGACCGGGTCGCCTCTGCGCTCCTGGTTGCCGGACATCCTGGCCGCAGGCGAAGATCCAGCGATGGTGGTGTCTGAGCGGGAGTTGACCTACCGCCGGCTGAGCCGGGCGGCGTTGGGCACGGCGATGGTCTTCGCGGTGAGCGGGGCACTCCTCGGAACGTGGGTGTCCCGGCTGCCGGCGACCCGCGACCGGCTGCACGCCAGCCCCGCCGAGTTGGGCCTGGTCCTGCTCGCTCCGGGGCTGGGCTCGCTGGTCTCCATGCCGTCGACCGGATGGCTTTGCCGGCGCCTCGGCAGCCGCACCGCCGTCGCCCTCACCGCATTGCCATGCTGCGCGGTGATTTTCGCGCTGGCGGTCGTACCGTCGCTGTCCACGCTCGCCATCGCGCTGTTCGCGTGGGGGCTGCTCTTCGGCGCGTGGGATGTGTCGATGAACGTGCAGGGCAGCGCGGTCGAGCAGCGCGCCGGCCAGGCCTGGATGCCGCGCTACCACGCCTGCTGGAGCGTCGGCGGGATCGTGGGTGCCGCGGTGGGTGGTCTGGCCGCGCGCGCCGGCGTACCCGTACCCCTTCATTTTGGTCTGATGGCGGCGCTCGGCGTGGCACTGGTGCTGGGTGCCCTGCGGGCCTTCATCCCGGACCGGGACACCGAGCCGGCTCCGACGACCGGCAGGCGCGAAGCGTGGTCGGCAATCTTGAGCCGCCGACTGATCGTCATCGGCCTCATCACCCTGTGCGCGGTGACGATCGAGGGCGCGGCGGCGGACTGGCTCGCGCTGTACCTCGTTGACGAGCGGCACACCGGCGCCTCGGTCGGTGCCGCCGGCTACGCGGCGTTCGCGTGCGCCATGGCCGCCGGTCGGTTCGCCGGCACGCCGATCACGCAACGGCTGGGCCGCCACGGCGCGGTACGCGTCGGCGGGATGGTGAGCGTGGCGGGCGTGCTGCTGACGGTGCTCGCCCCGTGGACGCCGTTGGCGTTCGTGGGCGCGATCGGCTGGGCGCTCGGCGTCTGCCTCATCTTCCCGGCGGCGATCAGCGCCGCGGGGGAGACGGCCGACCGCCCGACCGACGCCATCGCCGCGGTCTCCACCGTCGGGTACGCGGGGCTGCTCATCGGACCGCCGCTCATCGGCATCCTCGCTGACCACGCCGGCATCGGGCGGGCGCTGCTGGTGCTACTCGTACTGGCCGCCGTCGTCAGCGTTCTCGCGCCGGCGGTACGCACCCGTCGGTGACGTTTGGTCAAACCGGCCCGGGGGGAGTAGCAGGGAGGTGACGACGCCCCGCGAGCGAACACCCGCCCGCATCACCCTCACCGTCATCGGCCTGGTGCTGCTCACCCTGCTCGGCCTCTTTCTCGTGTACGAGACCCGTCGCGTCCTGACCTGGATCGTCATCGCCGCGTTCTTCGCCACGGCGCTGCACCCGGCGGCGAACTGGATGGAACGGCGCGTGACGTGGTGCAGACGGTGGCTGTCGACGCTCGTGGTCTTCCTGGCGGTGTTCCTGCTCATCGCCGGACTCGTGGCGCTGTTCGTGGTGCCGCTGGTCAACGAGGCCACCCGGTTCGCCGACCAGCTTCCCAACCTCATCCGCGACACCCGCGCCGGCCGCGGGCCGCTGGGTGGCCTGGTGAACCGGTTCCACCTGCGCCAGTACGCCGAGCAGCACAGCGACCAGATTCGTGGTTATCTCAGCGGGCTCGGTGCGCCGACGCTGGCCTTCGTGCGCGGCGCGGCGACGACGGTGGCCGGCATCATCACGATCTTCGTGCTCGCGTACCTGATGGTGCTGCAGGGCCCACGCGTGGTCAACGGGTTCCTGTCGCTGTTCGATCCGCGGCGGGCCGAGCGCATCCACCGGGTCGGCAGCGAGTGCGCGCGTACGATCACCGGCTACATCACCGGAAACCTGCTCATCAGCGTGATCTGCGGGTTGCTGACCTACGCGGTGCTGGCGGTGCTGCGGGTGCCGTTCGCGGGGCTGATCGCACTGTTCGTGGCGGTCGCCGACCTCATACCGCTCATCGGTGCGACGCTCGGCGCCATCGTCGCGGTACTCGCGGGGTTCTTGCAGTCCCTGACGGCCGGCATCGTCGTGATCGTGTTCTTCATCGTCTACCAGCAGCTGGAAAACCATGTGCTGCAGCCGGTGATCCTGTCGCGCACGGTGCAGCTCGACCCGTTGACGGTGCTGGTCAGCATCCTGATCGCCGCGGAGTTGGCTGGCATCCTCGGCGCCCTGCTGGCGATTCCGGTGGCGGCGATGCTTCAGATCATCGCCCGCGAGGTGTGGAAGGAACGGCGGGCGTGGCGCACCCCGCAGCCGCCGCCGACCGACGACGCGGAGACCCGGCAGCCGCCGGCCGACGACGCGGAGACCGGGCAGCCGCCGACCGACGACGCGAGGGCCGCAGGTCCGGTCAGCCGGCCCGTGGGGCGTGACGGTCCGTAGGTCGCATTCACTTTTAGTAATCGACCGTCTCCCGTTCGGGTATTCATCCGCGCTGACGCGAAGCGCTATGTTCGGTTCCGAACGGTTGAGACGTGCCCGGCCCGGACGGGCGATTGGCCTGATCGGCCGGTCATGGCCGCGAGTGAGCCGTCGTTCACAGTCTCGTTACATGGACGTCACCCTCGGTCTAGAGTGGGCGCGGGCAGCCGTGACGTTCAGTGCTTCGCGCGTCACCGGCGGCGCATCTAGATCGTTTCTTTTAGCAGGAAACGCTCTTGACCGCCGGGAACGGCCGCCCGCCGAAAGCGTGGCACGAACCCGACCGGAGTCCGGCGGCGCGTCTGCCGGCCAGGGGAGGGAGCGCAAGGGTCATGGTGGTGCTGCCGATCGGGCGCCGGGTCGCGTACTGGCGCGGCCGGCGCAAGATGTCGCAGCAGGTGTTC
>JAOPWA010000028.1 GCA_025965915.1 Dactylosporangium sp.
CATTCCGCCACTCGGACCTGCTCTGTGCTCGTGACAGAAAGACAGGGCATGGAGGCCCCGTCGACCCGCCCGGTCGCACGGAGAATGACTGTACACCCCCGCCGTCGATCATGCGACACGGCTCGCGAGTAGTGCGTTGACCTTGGCAAGCGTGATCATCCTCGATGATCCGGAAAGGCCGGCAGGCCTGGAAGCGGCGCGAGACGCTTCCAGGCCCACCGGGTAGGGACGCGACCGGCGGGGAGTCCGGCGCGTCAAGGATCAATGGCCGAAGATGCTGACCCCACCCGGACCGACCAGCAGGCCGACGATGATCAGCACGATGCCCCACAACACCTGAGAGCGCAGCAGCGCCACGATGCCCGAGACAACCAGCACTACCGCGAGGATCCACAGAAGAGTAGCCATGACCTTTGATTTCCCTTCTCCTTGAACCGGTAAACGTCGATCTACAGATCCTCCGGCCAGGTGGTCCGCCCGGCGAGGACGTCGCGGACCTTGTCCACGACGCCGACGGCGGGGTCGAGCACCTTGTTGGCCGGGGGAGTAGCGGGGGTTGCCGGGTGTGGCCGGGTGGGCGCCGCCTCGTGCGCGATCTCCACCCGGTTACCCAGTCGGATCAGTTCGTTGTCGCTACACATCTCCCGCAGCCGAGGAAAGACCTCGTGTGAGGCGCGCTGTGCATGGCGACGTAGTTGCCGTGTGACGGTGTCCACGATGCCGACGTAGGCCGGCTCGTCAGGCGTCGTGCTGTGCAGTTGCTTGAGTGTGCGCAGTATCTCCATGTCCTCGGCCAGTTCCTGGTCGGCGAGGTGGGCGCCGTCGGGGAGCACTGCCCGCACGGTCGGGTACAGGTACTGCTCCTCCGCCGACAGGTGCCGCGACAGCATCGCGACCAGGACATCGGCGAGGGGCCGGGTCGCCCCCGAATCCGGCAGGGACTCCCGCAGTCGGTCACACAGGACCGAGATCTGGTGATGGTCGTCGACCAGGATGTCGACCATGTTGCGCCCGCCCGGCAGTACGTCGTTGTCGCTCACCGCGAAGGCGGGCGGTAGCGGAGGCAGGGGCGCAGACACCGGCTGAACTCCTTCGGTCGAAGTGATGTTGCCCGATCGGTACCCCTGGCGCCCGAACGGCAAACCGCCTCGTCGGGCCATGGCTCAGCGGCACGGCAGCGGCGCCAATTGATAAACCCCTTTCATCAATCGCGAATTTATTAATGTCTATGGATCATTGTTTCGTGCGTTACTAAAAGTTACCTACCGGTAACCCAGCGGTAACCCGCTTGTCGCACGAAACGAGGTCCATCCATGAGACTCGTGCGCCCCGGCCTACTCGCCCTGACAATGGGCGTGGCCACAGCCCTCATGTCCACCACGCCCGCCTTCGCGGCCGCCGGACCCCCACCCAACTCGATGGCGAGCATGGGCGACTCCATCAGCCGCGGGTTCAACGCCTGCGGCTGGTACGTCGACTGCACCTCCCGGTCGTTCAGCACCGGTGACGACAGCGGCGTCAACACCCACTACCTACGTATCCGGGCCAAGAACAGCGCGATCAGTGGCAGTAACTACAACGACGCCAAGAGCGGCGCCAAGGCCGCCGACATGCCAGGCCAGGCCGACTCGGCCGTCTCCCAGCGCGTGCAGTACGTCACGATGCTCATCGGCGCCAACGACGCCTGCACCCGTTCGGAGTCCACGATGACGTCGATCGGCGGCTTCCGCAGCTCCATCGACACCGCGCTGGGTAAGCTCAAGGCCGGTCTGCCGAGCGCGAGGGTGCTGGTCATCAGCATCCCCGACGTCAAGCGCCTGTGGGCGGCCGGCAAGGACAACTCCAGCGCCCGCAACACCTGGGGCCTGTTCGGCATCTGCCAGTCGCTACTGGCCAACCCGACCTCGACGGCAGCCGCCGATGCCGCCCGCCGCGACCGCGTACGCCAGCGCGTCGTCGACTTCAACACCCAGCTCGCGCAGGCATGCGCCGGGTACGGGTCGAACTGCGCGTTCGACGACAACGCTGTCTTCAAATACCCGTTCGCGCTGTCGCAGGTGTCCACCTGGGACTACTTCCACCCCAACGCCAGCGGCCAGACTGTGCTGGCCCAGATCTCCTACACAGCCGGATTCAACTGGTAATCGCCCGCCACCGGCCGCCGCCGGTCGCGTCCGAGGTCTCAACCCCGACTGGTAAGAAGAGGGGTATGACCTCACAAGACGCTCCGGCGGCGGCCGGCCGCCATGTCAGCGCCGTCGACGAGGTGGTGGAGATCTGCCGCGACCTGCTGCGCATCGACACCACCAACACCGGCGACACCACCACGAGCGCCGGGGAGCGGGTCGCCGCCGAGTATGTGGCCGCTAAACTGGCCGAGGTCGGCCTCACCCCTGAAATCCGGGAGAGCGCAACCGGGCGGACCAGTGTGGTAGCCCGTTACGAGGGGGCCGATCCCGGCCGTGGGGCGCTGCTCGTGCACGGCCACCTCGATGTCGTGCCGGCCGACGCCAGCGAGTGGTCGGTCCACCCGTTCTCCGGCGAGATCAAAGACGGCTACCTGTGGGGTCGCGGGGCGATCGACATGAAGGACTTCGACGCGATGACCCTCGCGGTGGTCCGGCAGTGGCGGCGGGAGGGCCGGGTGCCCCCGCGCGACCTGGTGCTGGCGTTCCTCGCCGACGAGGAGGCCGGCGGCCGCTACGGCGCGCACTTCATGGTCGACAACCACCCGGAGCTGTTCGACGGCTGCACCGAGGCGATCGGCGAGGTCGGCGGCTTTTCCTACACCGTCGACGAAAACCTGCGACTCTACCTGGTAGAGACGGCCGAGAAGGGCATCGAGTGGCTCCGGCTGATCTCCCACGGCCGTCCGGGCCACGGATCGATGGTCAACGACGACAACGCGATCACCGCGCTGGCCGAGGCCGTGGCGCGGCTGGGCCGCCACCGCTTCCCGATCGCGATGACCGACACGGTACGGGCATTTCTGGCCCAGGTGTCCGAGGCGCTTCACATCGATGTGGATCTCGACGACCCCGAACTGGCGATCGCGAAGCTCGGCCCGATCGCGACGATCATCGGCGCGACCGTTCGCAACACCGCCAACCCGACGAAGCTCGAGGCGGGGTACAAGGAGAACGTCATCCCGGGCCGCGCTGTCGCGACCGTCGACTGCCGCACCCTGCCGGGCCAGGTCGATATCTTCGAGGAGCAGTTGCGGGCCGTCGTAGGTCCCGACATCGAGATCGAGTACATCGAGCGCCAGCCGCCGTTGGAGACGACGTTCGACGGCCCACTGGTCGACGCGATGGGGGCCGCGCTGCGGGCGGAGGACCCGGCGGCGCGGGCTGTGCCCTACATGCTGTCCGGAGGCACCGACGCGAAGGCCTTCGCGAAACTGGGCATCCGTTGCTTCGGGTTCGCGCCGCTGCGGTTGCCGGCAGACCTCAACTTTGGTGCGCTGTTCCACGGCATCGACGAGCGGGTGCCGGTAGAAGGACTAAAGTTCGGCGTGCGCGTGCTCGACCGGTTCCTCGCTGCCAGCTGACACCCGCTATCAAGCTGATACCCCGAGTTCACCACGCCTGAAGGGGAGCCAACCATGACCGACCGGCACGCGGAGCTGGACGCCGCTCTGGAGCGGGTGATCTCCGCCGCCCGGGCCCATCTCGCAGCCGTCAAGGCCGCCGAGGGGCGCACCGACGACGACCAGGTGTGGCGCGCCTACGTCGAACTCAACAATGCCTCGTTCGAATACGACGAGCGGTTGCTCGACGCGTATGGCGAGGTGACGCCCTGGGACGTCGACGCGATCGACGCCGCCGCGGCGGAGAGGCAGTTCGCCATGGGTGCCGAGGGCGCCGAAGATCCGCATCCGCGCGTGGTGTCGGTGCGCCAGCGTCGCGACTACCGGGTGCCCAGCGTGAGCGCGCTGTTGACAGTCGCGGAGTCCGCGCGGCGGGCGGGCCCGCTCGCCGAGGGTGAGCCGATGGAGCCGGTTGCGTCCGTTGGCGAGGCGCTGCTGGAGCTCATGCAGGCCGGCGACGGCTCGCTGGGGGCACTGGACATCCCGGAGCTCGAGTCACTCAACGGGGTTGTCGTGGTCGCCGAGGTCGACGCGGGCCTGGACCCGGAGGCGTTCGAAGACAACGACGGCACGGGGCCGTTCCAGCTTGACGCCGACGATCGGCTCATTGACCGGCTTGACGAGCACACCTACGTCGAACTCGAGGATGAGTCCACCGACGGCGGCGCCGACGGGAGGCGCAGCTGACCCTCATGGGCCACCGGGCGGCCGGCCCATGAGGGTCGGCCGCCACCGGGGGACCTGCCGGTTCCGGCTGGCGGCGGTCAGTACGACAGGCCCGGCTGCGGGTCGGAGCTGACCCGCCGGCGCAGGACAACCTGCCTGGTGCCGTCGGCGTACAACCTGACCCGAGCCAACTCCCAGCCGCCGTACTCTGCCTGGATCGTCAACTGCGCCGTCGCGGTCAACCGGTCGACATTCGATGGCAACCGCAACGGCGCGTACTCGTAGTCCATGCTTTCCGATCCTGCCCCTCGGACAGGTGCTTTGACCAGGTCCGAGGCTTACGTTTGGCGCTCTGGGTAACCCAACGTGACCGCCGACACGTCATCGAGCGCGGCGCGGATCTCCGGCGGCAACTCCACCCCCTCGGACTGCAACGCCCCGAGTAGTTGTCCGACGGTGCGGGCACCCAGCACCGGGGCGACCACACCGGGCCGGTCGCGCACCCACGCGAGGGCCACTTCCAGGGGTGAGACGCCAAGCCCCTCCGCGGCGGTGATCACCGCCTCCACGATGCCCGCGCAGCGCGCGTCGAGGTAGGGGCCGAGGAACCGCTCGAAGTGCGGCGAAGCGGCCCGGGAGTCGGCCGGGACGCCCGTGCGGTACTTGCCGGTCAGCACCCCGCGGCCCAGCGGCGACCACGCCAGCACGCCGAGGCCGAGCGCGGCACTCGCCGGCAGCACCTCCCGCTCCACGCCCCGTTCCAGTAGTGAGTACTCGACCTGGGCGCTGACCAGTGGTGTCCGGCCCGGCCAGGCGTGCTGCCAGGTGGCGGCGCGGGCGGTCTGCCAGCCGGAGAAGTTCGAGATCCCGGCGTACCGGACCCGCCCGGTGCTCACGGCCGTGTCCAGTGCGGCGAGGGTCTCCTCGAGCGGGGTGTTCGGGTCGTACCCGTGCACCTGCCACAGGTCCAGATAGTCGGTGCCCAGCCGGTCGAGGGTGGTGTCGAGGGCGCTCAGCAGGTGGGCTCTCGAGCCGTCCCGGCGGCGCGACAGGCCCGGTCGCAGCCCGGCCTTGGACGCGATGACCAGTTCTTCGCGAGGGATGAGCGTGTCGAGCAGAGTCCCGATGACCGCCTCGGCGTCGCCGTCGCCGTACACGTCGGCGGTGTCGAGAAGGTTGCCGCCCGCGTCCCGGAAGGTCTTCAGCTGGGCTGCGGCATCGTCGGTGTCGGTGTCGCGTCCCCATGTCATGGTGCCGAGGGCCAGTCGGGAGACCGCCAGCCCGCTACGGCCGAGCGGTCGCTGCTGCATGGACGGAAACGATACGGCGCGGGCGACCGGCGGTGGGTTCCGGCGCCCCGCTACCCTGACGGAGCCCGCGTCCGCCGATGGCGCGGACCAGATCCTGCGCCGCTTGCGATGGGGAGACTCTATGCGTCTGGCACTCAATCTCGGCTATCAGACGGCCTGGTCCAGCGCCGCTGACCACCTGGTGCTCACCCAGGAGGCCGAACGGTTGGGGTATTCGTCGGTGTGGGTTGCCGAGGCATACGGTTCGGATACGCCGACGATGCTGGCCTGGTTCGCCGGCCAGACGAGCCGTATCGAGCTTGGCAGTGCGATCCTGCAGATCCCGGCTCGTACTCCGGCGATGACCGCGATGACGGCAGCGACCCTCGACACGATCTCCGGTGGGAGGTTCCGTCTCGGGCTGGGCGTGTCCGGCCCGCAGGTGTCCGAGGGCTGGCACGGGGTGCGCTTCGCCAAGCCCCTCGAGCGGACCCGCGAGTACGTCGAGATCGTCAAGCTGGCGTTGGCGCGAAAGCCGGTGGAGTACGACGGCGCGCACTACACCCTGCCGTTACCCGACGGCCCCGGCAAGGCGCTGCGCTTGACGCTGCACCCGGTGCGCGAGGAGATCCCGATCTACCTCGCCGCGGTCGGGCCCCGCAACCTCGAGCTGGCCGGTGAGATCGCCGACGGCTGGCTGGCCATCTTCTACGCCCCGGAGTTCGCCGCCGAGCAGCACGCCCACATCGCCGCGGGCCGCGCCAAGGTCGGCAAGGACATGGCTGGCTTCGACGTGGTGGCCAACGTCCCGGTCGTCATCGGCGACGACGTGGACACCTGCGCCGAGCTGGTGCGCAACTACGCCGCCTTGTACGTCGGCGGGATGGGCAGCCGCCAGCAGAACTTCTACAACCAGCTAGCCACCCGCATGGGTTACGGCGAGGCAGCAGCCGAGGTGCAGGACCTGTACCTGGCCAAGCGTCACCGCGACGCCGCCGCCGCGGTTCCGATGGAGTTCATCGACCGCACGTCGCTGCTCGGGCCGGTCGACCGCATCGCCGAGCGGATGCGTGCCTACGCCGAAGCCGGCGTGACCACGCTCTCCACGGTACTGTTCGTCGGCGACGCGGAGGACGGTGTCCGAGTTCTGCGCCAGCTCAGCGAGGCGTACGCCAAGTCCGGAGT
>JAOPWA010000066.1 GCA_025965915.1 Dactylosporangium sp.
ACTCGCTCGTCGGTCCACAACCGTGGCCGCGCCTGCGGCGCCGAGGGAAGGCGCACATACGTGACGGGGTTGTCTGGGATCAGTCGGTCGGTTACCGCGTCGTTGAGCGCCTTGCGCAGCGTGGCGCGGATCCGTTCGCAGGTCCCCGGACCGGTGGGCCGCGGCCTGGTTGCGGTGGCCTGCGCCGCGTCTTGGGGCGCGGACTGCCGGATCGCGACGAACATGGTTCTGATGTTTTCGGCCACGAGTTGATCCAGACGGAGGTGGCCCAGGTGCGGAATGAGGTGGACGCGGACATGGCTTTCGTAGCCGCGGATCGTGTTCGCGTCCAGGTGTAATCCCGCGAGCCAGCCGGTGAGGTACTCGCCGACGGTGGGAACCGCTGCGGCCAGGCAACCGGTGTGCTGCCACTGGCGGACCGCGTCGTAGTCCGGCAGCGGCTTGCCGGCCCGGAGGGTCGTCATCACCAGGTCGGCGATCTCGCGGGTCTCGGGCGGGTAGCCGCCTGCGATCCGGAGCAGGGATCCGATGTGGTCTCGTTCGGCCTGCGCCGCGGTGCGGGGGCGAAACCGCCCCGGCGCAACTGTCGACGGGCGCCGTCGACCGTCGCCGGTAGTTCGAGGCGGTAGTGCCAGGTGCCGTGGTCGGCGCTCCAACTACCGGTGCCGTTGTACCGGCGTAGTCGTGGACAGGTGTTGCCGAGTCGTCTGCCGGTTCGCGGGTCGCGGCAGCCGCAGCGTTTGAAGGTGGATGGCCGGGACATGATGGTCTCCTGACTTTGTTGATGGTTGCCGACCAACGCGGAGGGCGGGCGGATGCGCTCGCACGGGCGCGGTAACGGTTGGGCGTTCGGTGGGTGCTCGGCCGCGACCCGATGGGCACGCGGCAACGACGATCGGCTCCGGCAGTGGTGCCGGAGCCGATCGAGAAATGGAAGCGCGGGATCGATCTGATGCGCATCGATGCGGACGGCAGCGAAAGGCCGACGCCGCCTCGGTTTTGCTGGATTAGGGCTCTGTGGAGGTGCCCGCCATCACGTCGCAGTCGTACGGAGAGTCACGGCAGATCTTGCACCTGCGGGGCTATTATGCCCGAACGGACACGCGAATCTTGCTCGCCGACGGCGATTGGTTCGTGGTTACCGTTGGGCAGCCTTGGTTATGGTTGGTGCTCCTTGGTGACGCAACGGTTTCCTAACCCGTTGACACGATCTAAACCGCAGGCCCGCGGCCTGCGGTTTTCGCTTTTCTGTCTTCCGAAGACAGGCGCTGGTGTTGGCGTGATGTGCTCGGCTGCTGGGGAAATGTTGACCAAGATCCAGCCCGTCCTACCGTCCACACGGCACTCGACGAATTTATGGTCAACTTCAAACGGGCACCGTCCACACCAGAGCCTTGCCCAACACGCGCCGGACCACGATCCAAGCGTCGTCGTCCCAATCAACGCGCTGATACGCGACTACGGATCCTCGGCGGCGTGATCAACGAGTACCAGCGAGCGGCCTGACCAGATCAACGAATCCGCAGATCACGCCCCGCGCAGCAAGTTCTGGCACGGTACAGGAAGATCAGTCGCCCCGGCGAAGTGGAACCGGGTTGGGGTTGTGGACGGCCTGCCGGTCCGGACTTGTGGCGGGTGGTGGTCGTGATGGCCGCTACCAGCACCGGAACGGCCGAGACCGGTCGGCAGATGGGCGCCCGCTGTCCGCGGCGCGGCCAGCGGGCACGGCCGCTGGTAGCTCGACGATCGGCTGGATTGGCTTCCGCCGCCCGTCCCATCACCGCACGGCCGGTGGGGCCGTCGATGCGCGCACCTGAAGCGACACCGGGAGGCTGGCCGAGTCGGCGGCCCGGCCCTGGCGGAGCTCGACGAGCGCCAGCATGCCGAGCCGGCCCAAATCGTACGCGGGCAGGGCGATCGTGGTCAGCGGGGGCGTCATAACGGTGGCGATGGGCAGGTCGTCGACGCCAATGACGGAGAGCTGGTTCGGGATGGTGAGTCCCAGCCGGACCGCAGCCGCGTAGACCGCCATCGCGAGGTTGTCGTCGTCGCAGAAGACCGCGGACGGCCGTGGCGTGCGGGACAGTTCCCTCATCACGGTGTCGAGGGCCTCCGGCAGCGTGATGGGGCAGACCAGTTCGCTGCCGATCATGCCGGGTCGGCGCGCGATCTCGTCCGCGAAGGCCGCCGCCCGCCGGTGGAACGTGGTGGCGTCTCGGCCGGCGCGGACGTGCAGCACATGCTGGTGGCCGAGCTCGGCCAGGTGGGCGATTGCCTCGGTGACCCCCAGGTCCAGGTCGAAGGTGACGCTCGGAATGCCGTTGCCGGAGACGTCATCCAGTAGGACGAGGGGCAGTCCCGCGCTCAAAGCCAGGGTGTCTTGCTGCCGTAGGGCGCAGGCGAGCACGCCGTCGATCGCCTGGTGGGGTGACTGGAATGGGCCGGGGTCGTCGTCGGAGTTGGCGGGGAAGACCACCAGGCCGATGTCGTGCGCCTCGCCGACCCGGGCGGCGCCGCTGTGGACGTCCGCGAAGAACGGGTTAGACAGCGTCGGGATGGCGAGCAGCACGGAGCCGGTGACCCCGCGCCGCAGGCTGCGGGCCGCCAGGTTCGGCTGGTAATCCATGTTCGCGGCGGTCCGCTGGATGCGATCGGCCACGGCCGGCGCGATGCGCCCTCGCCACTTGCCGCTCATTACCAGCGAGACAGCGCTCTGCGAGACGCCCGCTTCCCTCGCGACATCGGTAGCCGTAACTCGGTTCGTCAGCTTGATCACCACCAGTGATATTTGGCATGTTCCTCCAGGTCAACCTGTCGGACAGCGTTTGGTTCGCTACGGGGGCTTCCGAGGCGATTGGATCATACGTATGACCGGCGCGGCGGGTGTCCCAGCGCCGGCCGGTGCTCGCCGGCGCGACCTGCGGGGGCTGTTCTACTGCGCGCTCGCCTCGTGGATGTCGTGCGTGTGGGTGCTGGGCGCGGCCCAGTTGTTCAACGCGGCCTTCGTCGCCGCAGTGGTGGGACTGGGCATCGCATCGCCTACGCGCAGAACATGCGTCCGGGGCAGCCGGGGCGGGCCACCACCGCGTACACGAACACCCACCCGATCGTTCGGTGCTGGCGGAGCGATTCGGCTACCGCAGCCCGTTCTTGGTCGGCACCGTCTGCTGCCTGATGGGAGTGGTGTTCTTGTGGCAGGCCCGGCGGTGGGTGTCCGACTGACCGGTGTTCTCCCTGCGTGACGGCTCACAAAACTTTCAGTTGCGGGAGGCACGTTCTTAGGCTTGCCGGTTGGGACGTGTCATACGTATGATGCTCCTCAGTCGTAAAGGCGAGGTCGCAGCAGCCGAGTGTCGTAGGTCTGGTGCGCAGCCGCCGATCGAAAGGCGGCATTCGCACGCGCGGCGCACGACGTTCATAACGCTCGCGAGCGCAGACAATCGCTCGGAAAAGGTGATGAAGAATTCGACGTCCGGCGGAAGGCGACAATTTTCAGCGGCGTCGGCGTATGCCGACCCGACAGGGGATGGTCGGCACGGGATGAATAGGTGATCCGGATTGCAAAATCCGGCATATCTTGTCAATGTTCGCGGCGTCTATGACAATTTCGATGACTTCGCCTGTGTGCGAATCCGATTCGAGCGGACTCACTCTGACCTGCAGGAACGCCTCACCGTGCGCGTCGGTGTTGAGCGTGATCGACCCATCTAAAAGGCCGGATATAAGTG
>JAOPWA010000075.1 GCA_025965915.1 Dactylosporangium sp.
TGAACCGCCCGGTACAGGCTACGAAACGCCTCCTCGTCACCGCTCTGCGCGGCGGACACCAGCGGCGACAGATCCGTCGGCCGGGCCGTCAACGGCTCAACCTCTGTCACCGACTCCACCTCGCCACGCAGTAGCACCATGCATCTGGAAGCGTCACCGTCCCCCAAAACGTCACACTTAGCCGTTAACCCGGCGTAGACCGGATGAATAAGGCAGCGGCTGGCGAGGCAGAGTCGCGAGGAAACGGGTCTGACACCACGGCCGCCACCGACGCCTCTGGCACTAAACGACTCGCTTCGCGGAACGGCGTGGCCGGCGCGCACACCGATGACCGCAGTCATCGTCGTCGACCCGGCAGGACCGCTCCCGTCGGCACCATTGGCCGGTGGACAGCGATGAACGGAAGGTGTGTGCCAACCAGACGAAGGAGCGGGAGCTCGACCAGGGTGTGAAGCAAGGTCAGGCCGCAACTCGTCTGCGCCCGTACCGTGGCCGGGAACCAAGACGCAAAGCCGCCCGGTAGGTGTCTTCGCCGGGTGTGCACCCCTCACCAGCCACAGCCTTCTCTTCAAGCACCCTGCGCAGAAGGCCGGTGAGCGCGAGGCCGCCCAACTCATCAGCCGCGTCGTTGTCGAGGCCGTCGACGAAGCATCGTCGGCCATGGGTGCTGTCGAGATCGCCGCCCGCGGCCTCCCAGTTGTCCATGGCGCGGAGCACGTTGCTGAGTTCGGCCACGTCCGCCAGCAGTTTGGGCCTGTTGGTCATCTGTGCACCTCCTGCTTCGTCTAGCGCCACGGGGGCGGCTGCCGTCACCACAGGGGTTCACTAACGGGTGAACACATCCGACCCCACCAGGGGGCGGGTCGCCTTCCCGGCTGGCGCGGGACTGCTAGACGGTGCCCTGGTGGATGCCGATGAGTCCCAGTTCGTCGTCGGTGACCTGCAGCCCGAGCGCGTGTAGTTGGGCGGTGAGGTGGTCGGCCTGGGTCGGTCCGGGTGGCGGGGACCCGATGACAAGGCGGCCGCCGGGGGCCAGCGACCCGACCACCTCGGACAGCGTCTCGGCGGCGCCGTCGGCGGTGGCGTCGACGTCGGTGCGTCTGCCCAGGCTTGTGCTGCCTACGAAGACGAGTTCGAGGGTCGCCGGTGGTAGCGGTAGGTCACCGAGGCGGGCGGGAAGTCCGGTGCCGTCCAGCGCTGCTCCGAGGGTGAGGACTTCGGGGGGTACCGGCGCCGGCCAGTCGATCGCGACCATGGTAGGCGCCGGTCGGCGTTGCATGAGCAGGTCCAGGCAGAACCGGTTGACGCGGGCGTCGGGGTGCTGTGGGTCGAGTGTGAGCGCGGCGTCCACGGCCTGCGACGCGGCGGGTAGGTCGCCGCGGGCGGTCTCGGTGACGGCGAGGTCGGACAGGGTGGAGGGGTTCTGGCCCCAGTTGGCCGTGGCCTCGCGTAGGTGGGTTGCTGCGGCGTCGAGGTGGCCCTGGGTGTACTCGGTGCGCGCGGCGGCGCGGGCCTGTTCGTGTTCGGCAGCGTGCAGGGTGTCGAGGAAGGCTTCCCAGGCGCGGCGCATGGGCAGGGTGGCGGGCACGCCGGTGGACGGCCAACCGGAGTGTTCGATGGTCTTCATGTGGGTGAGGAACCGGTACGTGAAGAAGCCCATGCTGAGGGCGAGCGACAGCGATCCGTCCTCTTCGGGGGAGTAGCGGCGGGTGAACTCGGCGACGGCGTCGGTGAGGGCCTCGGCGGGGGTGGAGGTCAGCGATGCGGCCCGGCGCTCGTCGGCCTCGACCGAGGTGTAGCGGTTGAACTTGGAGAAAGCATGCTCGAGTGAATCGAACTTGAAATGCTTTAGCGCGACGGTGACGCCGGGGGGCAGGTCGACGACGGCCGCCTCGAAGCGGGGCACGACGTGGATCTCGCTGGGCCACGTGATGTGGGACTTGCGGAAGAAGCGCGGGTGACGTTCGAATTCGACGCCCCAGCCGGTGCGGCGGATCAGTTGCGACCCGAGGTGGGTCGGGAAGGGTAGACGAAACGCCGAGATGTCGGGCCGCGCGGTTGCCGCCAGTGCCCGCAACTGTTCCACGCCGCCGTCGGACAATCGTTCGTCGGCGTCGATGACGAGTACCCATTCTTCGGTGGCAGCGTCGATGGCGGGCTGCCGGCCGGGCTCGCAGTACCCGGCGTTGGGTAGCCGCAGGATGCGGGCGCCGGCCGCGGTCGCGATGGCGACGGTGTCGTCGGTGGACTCCATGTCCGCGACGACGATGTCGTCGGCGCCCTTGCAGGACGCTAGACAGGCCGCCAGGTGGACCGCCTCATTGCGGACGTTGAGAACGACCGAGATGCGCGGCATTTCCCGCGAGCCACCGGGGATCGGGCGCGGACACGGTTCGTACGGCCGCGACGCATGTATTCACTGGCGGAGAGTTCAACGAAGACCCCCAGGGGGCAGGTACAGCGGTCCGGCCAGGGTCTGGCCGACCCTGCCCTTCACTCCCGCACCATACCGCAGCGGTATCTGCCGATACCCGGGCGCGCTGTAACTGCGCCGGCCCCACGCCTGCGCCACCCATTATCGAATCCCATTGGGTCGAGGACAGCAGTGGCATCAAGCCGAGCGACCCGGGTATCACAGGGACCGAGGACATCCGTTCCCGAGGAGGTCGCTCATGGTGTCCACTCCGACCGGAAGCGATCACGACCTACTGACGATCATCGCCTCGCTGCGCGCCAAGCCCGGCAAGGAGCAGGAACTGCGTCAGGCGGCCGAGGCCGTCATCGAGCCGACCCGGCGTGAGGACGGTTGCGTCGCCTACTACCTGCATCAAAGTATCGACGACCCGGCGGTGTTCTACTTCTACGAGAACTGGGCCAGCCCGGAAATGCTCGAGGCGCACATGAAAGCCCCTCATTTCCGGGAGTTCGCCGCCAAGTTGGATGACCTGCTCGACGGCGCCATAGACATTCGTCGGTTGCGACGGATCGCCTGACTCGACGGGACACCAGATCGACGGCCCGGCCTGGTACGACGTACCGATCCTGTCGCCCAGACCTGGGCTGCTGTCGCCGGCGTGGCCTCTGGAGATGTTCGCGGCGCTGCCGCGAGTCCCCCACGAGTACAGGCCAACATGTGCCTGGCATCAGAGCCGGTTGGGTATGTGCTCATACTGACGGTCCGGCGAGCTATCCGCCGGTGTGCGGAAATGATCGAAGTCGACGTTGAGGACAGTTCGTGAAGAAGGGGCACATGAGTACTGCACCTGAGCTAGCTCTTCCGGAACGGGTCGACAGCCCGGTGCGGCCAAAGGCGCCGCGCGGCGCTCTGGGCCGCTGGCTGCTCGAGCACCGGGTGCAGCCGGTCGGGCCGGCCAGCGAT
>JAOPWA010000101.1 GCA_025965915.1 Dactylosporangium sp.
CGCTGCCCGTTGCGGAGTTGCGGCGCTGTTCCCCGGGCCATCTGACGTAGCCTCACCCGCGACCATGAATTCACGGTCGACTGAGCGAGCCTAGTCACGGCCGAAATGTGGGGTCAACTGGACGAGCGAATCCGCGTCAAAATAAAGATCACTGCTCGGTCAATGCGCGGTAGGCCGTCGCGTCTAGTAGGCCGTCCACGCTGCCCGGATCGACCGGCTCGATCTCGACCAGCCACCCTGCTCCATACGGATCGGTGTTGATCAGCTCAGGAGCGTCGGCGAGCTGGTCGTTGCGGGCGACCACCCTGCCGGCGATCGGCGCGTAGATCTCCGACACGCTCTTGGTCGACTCGACCTCACCGAACGAATCGCCGACGGCCACCTCGGTGCCGGGCTCCGGCAACTGCACGTAGACGATGTCGCCCAACGCGTCCTGGGCGAAGTGGGTGATGCCGACGCGGACCCCGGTCGACTGCGGCTGCACCCACTCGTGCTCGGCCGTGTATCGCAGGTCCTCAGGAATCACGTCGCGCTCCTTTGCCCAGCCGGCGGCTGCCGGTGCGTGCGGATGGGTGTCAGGAGACCGGGCGCGCGAACCTGGCGACGCCCACCTGGTGCAGCGCCGTCACGTGGACCGCGTCCGATTCCTGAACGATCACGTTACCGCCGCGCTGATGGACCACGTCGACCACCCCGCCGGGAATATTGAGCGCCGTGTGCATGGTTTGCGGGTCACCGATCACGAGCAGCGTGTACGGGCCCGCGAGGCGCGCGCCGTCGACGACCAGCCCGCCCCGGGCGTCGGTGAAGTAGGTCGTGGCCACCACGCGTACCGGCTGGCCACCCTCGCCCGCGATCTGCATCGCCTCGGCCCCGGCACCGCGTAGCTCCTCCACGGCGTCCAGCACCGTGCTGGCCGCGATAGCCCCGCTGCCGGCGACGAACTTCACCTGCAGGCCCGGGCCCTGCGCGGGCAGGGTACCGGCGAGGATGCCCAGCTCGTCGGCGTGGCGCCGGGCTTCCTCGATGGCCGCGGCCCGTCCCTGCGCACCAGAGGCGAGCTGGCGCTGACTGGCTTCCAGGGAGGCGATCTCCTGGCGCAGTCGGTCCTGGCGGCCGTCCAGGTCCGACAGAATGCGTACGAGGTCCTCGGGCCGCGCGGTGGCGAGCCCCGGGTCGGTGGCGTTGCTGCGCAACTGGACGACCAGAGCAAACCCGAGCAGACCCAGCAGGAGGCCGATGACGGCCCCGGCCACGGAGATCCGCCGGGCCACGCCAGCCGGTCGGCCGGCGGCGTCCGGCTCGTACTCCCCGCCGGGATCCTCGCCGTACGTGTCCGCCACAGCCCCTTCGGGCGCCACAGCCCCTTCGGGCGTCACAGCATCCGGTATGGCGATCTCGACCGTCTCGTCCCCGAGCGTCCCGTCCCTGAGCGTCCCGTCCTCCGTGCGCGGGCGATGGTCGTCGGTGCCGCTCATCGTCACGCCCGGAACAGGTGTCGACGGATGGCGGCGACGTTGCCGAAGATCCGCACGCCGAGCACGACGACCACACCAGTCGACAGTTGCCCACCAACGCCCAACTGGTCGCCCAAGTACACGATCAAGCCTGCGACCAGCACGTTCGACACGAACGAGACGACGAACTGCTTGTCGTCGAAGATGCCGTCGAGCTTGGCCCTGATACCGCCGAAGACGGCGTCGAGCGCCGCGACGACGGCGATCGGCAGGTACGGCTGGAGCCCGATCGGCACCGTGGGTTCCAGTACGACACCGAGCACCACACCGACGAGCAACGCGAGTACCGCGATCATCTTCTACCTCCAGACGCCGAGGGTACGGACGAACCGGCCGGACCCCGCGGCACACCCGCTCCGGGCGCGTCGAGTGGCTGTGGCGACCGCGCCGGCTGTGACGGCTGTGACGGCTGCGCTGACGGTGACGGCTGCGCTGACGGTGACGGCTGCGGTGGCTGTGCGTACCGCAACCGGGGCTGGACGGCCGCCCCGAGGGTCATGCCGTCGCGCCGGTCGACCGAGAACTCCATCCGGTACGTGCCCACGTAGTTGCGGAACCGTTTCGCCGTCTGGGAGCCGTTGAAGGTGTCCTTGAGGTCGCCCGGCCCGATCGCTGAGACCTCATACGGTGCGGTCACCGGACGGAAGTCGACCAGGATCGCACCGCCGGCGGCCCGGATGGTCGAGGTGGCGGTGAGCCGCTCGCCGTTGATCGCGATAGCCTCCGCGCCGAGCCGCCACAGTTCGTTGGCGATGTCCTGCAGGTCCCGGTCGAGGATCCGACCGGGGTTGGTGCTGGACTGCTTGCCGGTGACCGGGTCGACCGGCGCCGGGGCGTCGACCAGGCGGACCACGATGCCGTCACCGTGTACCCGGGCCAGGCCGCTGCCGGCCTCCAGGTTGCGCAGCCGCGCACTCTCGCCGCTGTCGGCCAAGGCGGCGTCGCGCGCCCGTACCACCTGCTCGCGCAACTGGTCGGCTCGCTTCTGCAGGTCGTCGGTCGTGGCGCGACGGGCGTGCACGTCTGCGACGAGACCGGCTCGGGCCCGGCTCGTCTCGGGCTGGGCCGCCACGGCGTACCGGTAGGAGACGGCGATCAGGAAACCGATCGCCAGCAGCGCGACCAGTAGAGTGCCGCGCGCTGTCCCGCGCCGCCAGCGGGCCGGCTCGGGGGCGCCGGCGGCCCGCCTGCGCGCGGCCTGCACGTACCCCGGATCGAGCGGGGCGCGGAACAGTTCGGTCAGGAAATCGGCCGGGCGGGCCGGAGTGCGCTCACCCGTCGGTAACGGACCGGTCACGCCGGCACCGCTCCGTGTTCCCTGCGCTCACGACGCGCGGCTCGGATGACCGCGGCGGACTGTACGAGATAGAGCACGCCCGCGACCCAGTACAGGACGATGCCCCACCAGGCCAGTCCCCAGCCGATGGGACCGGCGAGCGCCCGGGCGCCGGCGCTGACGTGTGCCAGCAGCAGCACCGGGAACGCGGCCAGGAGGAGGAACGTCGCCGTCTTTCCGACGTAGTGGACCGGCAACGGCCCGTACCCATAGCGGCGCAGCACCGGAATCGTGGCGCCGACCACCAGTTCGCGCAGCAGCAACGCGGCGGCGAACGGCCAGGGGACGACGCCACTCACGGTGAACGCCAGCAGTGTGGCGAGGATGTAGAGCCGGTCGGCGAGCGGGTCGAGCAACTCGCCGAGGCGGCTGACCTGGCCCAGGCGCCGGGCGAGGTAGCCGTCGACCCAGTCGGTGGTGCCACCCACCGCGAGCACGACCACCGCGGCGGCCTGCTGATGGGCGACGAGAAACAGGTACAGGAACAGCGGCACGCCGATGAGACGGGCGAAGCTGATGAGATTGGGGATTGTGAGGACCCGTCCGGCACCGGCCGGCGCGTCGACGCGTGTCGGATCCACGTGTGCGCTCCCCTGGCCGCTCCACTCGATGATCCGCTGGTCGGACCACCGAGAACGGTTAGCAGGCTAGCAGGACCGGGAGGGCAGCCGATGGACGGGCGAGCCGCCCTCTCTACGAAAGCGCGTCGCGGGCCTGCTCCCGTCCTACGAAAGCGCGTCGCGGGCCTGCTCGCGCCCGTACTCCATGACGCGCCGGGCCCGGGCTGCGGTGAACTCCAGGAACCAGTCGAGCGGGAAGCCGGGGTCGGTCGGCTCGATCAGCAGGATCGGCACGTCCCGCTTCACCGTCGCCCCGGGCGCGGCGCGGACGAGCCGGTTGACGGTGTGGGCGTGGTTGACGTCGGCGGTCAGCGCCGCCTGGGCGACGTTCTCGACGAGCAGCGCGATCGCCGCGCCGAGCGAGTCCGGGACGGGAGCCGGGCGGCTGATACCCGCGCCGGAGACGACGATGACGCGGTCCGGCTCGTACCGCATGACCGGTGCCAGCGGCGTCGCGGCCACCAGCCCCGCGTCGACCAGGGCCGGCCCGCCGTCACCGCCGGGCCGGAACAGCAGCGGTATGGCGGCGCTGGCCAGTACGTGGTCGACGGTCAGGTCGACCTGCCGGAACCGTGGATCCCGGCGGCGCTTCGGCGGCAGTCGGGAGCAGAACCGCATCGTCACGCCGGTGGCTTCGTCGACGGCGGACAGGACGACGGTCACGTCACCCGTCGCTGTGATCTTCGCCCCGCCGAGGTGCTTCGTCAGGGTCCGACGTGTCGGCGTCGTGTCGAGCAGCCAGGTCCAGCCGACCGCGCCCAGCGCGTACTCGGCGATGTTGGTCGTCGCTCGCAGCAGCCTACGGACGTTGACCGCCCGCCACACGTCGGTGCGGGGGCGGTAGATGTCGCTCCAGCCGACGTTGCACCACATCCTGGCCAGCGCCATGGCGTCCATCCCGGCACCGACCGCGTACGCGTTGATCGCCCCCGTCGACACCCCGGAGACGATCCGGGGCCACTCGCCCGCCTCCTGGAGCGCCTGGATGACGCCGGCACCGAAGTACGCGGCCGGCGCCCCGCCGCCGGACAGCACCAGCGCGGTGCCGCCAGTCATCCCTGCTCTTCCAACGACGGAATTTCTTCCAACCACGGAATCCGGCGCCCCATGATGCCCCTCCGCAGCGTGTGCCCGCCGGCGTCAGTCCGCTCGCGTTGCTGACACGTTCAGGGTGCTGGGCGCCTTACCCCACGTTCGGCGTTTTACCCGGAACATCGAGCCCTGCGTACCCTGACTCGATTTCGTCCATTGCCGGTCTGGCAAGGTAGGGCCGACCAGCGATGCCGACGATGTCCCCCTCGATGCGGCGCTGGTCGCACATCCCCCACCCCCCCCGAAGGAATTGTGAGATGGCACAGACCACGACGGCGCCGGCGATGACGCCGGCTCCGCGGGATCGCACCCGTTACCTGTACCTGGCGGTCATCATCGCCGTCGTCGCCGGCATCGTCGTCGGCCTCACCGCACCCGGCTTCGCCGTCCAGCTCAAGCCCCTCGGCGACGGTTTCGTCAAGCTGATCAAGATGATGATCAGCCCGATCATCTTCTGCACGATCGTGCTCGGCATCGGATCCGTACGCCAGGCCGCGAAGGTCGGCAAGGTCGGCGGACTGGCCCTCGGGTACTTCCTGGTGATGTCGACGGTCGCGCTCGCCATCGGGCTCGTGGTCGGCAACCTCGTCCACCCCGGCGCCGGGCTGCACCTGACGAAGGCGGTGAAGGCCGCGAGCGCGAAGGCGGCCGGCGGTCAGGGGTCTACCGGAACGGTCGACTTCCTACTCAAGATCATCCCTGACACCCTGTTCTCCGCGCTCACCCAGAGCCAGGTGCTCCAGACCCTGCTGGTAGCGCTGCTCGTCGGCTTCGCACTGCAGACCATGGGCCGTGGCGGTGAGCCGATCCTGCGCGGCATCGGCCACCTGCAGCGGCTGGTGTTCCGGATCCTCGCGATGATCATGTGGGTGGCGCCGATCGGCGCGTTCGGCGCGATGGCGGCGGTCGTGGGCGCGACCGGCCCGAAGGCGCTCGTCGGGCTGGCGCAGATCATGGTCGGCTTCTACATCACCTGCCTCATCTTCGTGATCGTCGTGCTGGGCACCTTGCTGTGGGCCATCGCGCGGGTGAGCATCTTCTCGCTGCTGCGCTACCTCGCCCGGGAGTTCCTGCTCATCCTGTCCACGTCGTCGTCGGAATCGGCCCTGCCCCGCCTGATCGCCAAGATGGAGCACCTGGGCGTGTCCCGGCCGGTCGTCGGTATCACGGTGCCGGTCGGATACTCGTTCAACCTCGACGGCACGGCGATCTACCTGACGATGGCCTCGCTGTTCATCGCCGACGCGCTGGGCAAGCCGCTGTCGATCGGGGAACAGATCTCGCTGCTGGTCTTCATGGTCATCGCCTCCAAGGGCGCGGCCGGCATCACCGGCGCGGGCCTCGCCACCCTCGCCGGCGGGCTGCAGTCACACCGTCCCGAACTCGTCGACGGTGTCGGCCTCATCGTGGGCATCGACCGGTTCATGTCGGAGGCCCGCGCGCTGACCAACTTCGCCGGTAACGCGGTGGCCACCGTGCTCGTCGGCACCTGGTCCGGCGAGTTCGACCGGTTACGGGCCGGCCGGGTGCTGCGCGGCGACGACCCGTTCGACGAGCAGACCATGCTCGACGACCACTCCGAGCCGTCCGACGGCCCCGAGGCGAGGACCTCGGCCGCGGTAGCGGAGGTCTGACGGTCATCCGGTCCACCCGTGTACGCGGGTGGACCGGATAGCCCACTGTCGATGACGGTGCTCGCACCAGCTACGGTGACGCCATGGCGGGTCGTGCACTGGTACTTGGCGGGGGCGGGGTCACCGGAGTCGCGTGGGAGTTGGGCGTGCTGGCCGGACTCGCCGACGCGGGAGTCGATCTCACGTGCGCGGACCTGGTCATCGGCACCTCGGCCGGCTCGGTCGTCGCGGCGCAACTGACCGCCGGGATCGAGTTGGAGAAGCTGTATGCGGCACAGCTTGCCGACGCGGGCGACGAGATAGCGGCGCGGATCAGCGGGACCACGATGCTCAAGTGGGCCTTGGCGTTCATCGGCAGACGGGACGCCCAGCGTGGCCGCGCCCGCCTCGGCAGGATGGCCCTCGCCGCGCGTACCCTGCCGGAGGCGCAGCGTCGCGCGGTCATCGAGGCGCGGCTGCCGGTGCACGAGTGGCCGCGGCGACGGCTGCTGATCACGGCCGTGGACGCCGAGTCGGGCGAGTTCACCATCTTCGACCGCGACGCCGGCGTGGGCCTGGTCGACGCGGTCGGCGCGAGCTGCGCCGTGCCCGGGGTCTGGCCACCGGTGACCATCGGCGGGCGGCGCTACATTGACGGCGGCGTACGGTCGGCGGCCAACGTGGACCTCGCGAACGGGTGCGAACGGGTCGTGGTGCTCGCGCCGACCACCGCCGGCGCAGGACCCATTCCGAGCGTCGCCACCCAGGTCGCTCAGCTGTCGGCGAAGGTGACCGTCGTTTCACCGGACAAGCGGGCGAAGCAGGCCATCGGCCGTAACCTGCTCGATCCGGCGCGGCGCGCGCCAGCCGCCCGGGCCGGGCGGGAGCAGGCCGCCACCGTCGCGTCGGCCATCGCCGAGGTGTGGTCGGCCGGCCCGGCCTGACCCGAGCCCATCGCTCCGATATGGACAGAGCCGGTCACCTGACGCGGGATGCCTCCGTGCGGCCGGCCGTATGGAGGTACTCCCACACCAGCCGCACCGCCATCGCGCCCTCGCCGACGGCCGAGGCCACCCGCTTGATGGACCCGTGGCGGACATCGCCGGCGGCGAAGACGCCGCGCTGGCTGGTCTCCAGCAATGACGGCGGGTCCGCACCTGACCCGTGAGCGTCCCGACCGGTGAGCACGAAGCCGTTCTCGTCGAGGGCGACCCGGCCCACCAGCCAGCCGGTACACGGTTCGGCGCCGATGAAGACGAACAGTGCCCGGGCGTCGACCAGGCGACGTTCGCCGGTCTGGTTGTCCTCGACCAGGAGCGCTTCGAGCCCATCCCGGCCCAGTAGTTCGCGTACCTCGGTGTGCAGGAGAATCTCGACGTTCGGCAATCGCACGACCCGGTCGGCGAGGTAGCGCGACATGTCCCTGCCGATGTCGTCGTGGCGGATGATGAGCCGGATGTGGGCGGCGTACCTGGACAGGAACAGGGCCGCCTGCCCGGCCGAGTTGCCCCCACCCACGACCGCCACCGGGTCGTTGCGACACACCAGCGCCTCGGCCGTCGTCGCCGCGTAGTACACGCTGGTCTTCTCGAACTCCTCCAGGCGCGGCACCGGAAGTTTGCGGTAGCGGGCCCCGGTGGAGATCAGGACGGTACGGCTGCACAACTCCGAGCCGTCGGCGAACCGGATGACGTGGCTGTCCTCGCGCGTGTCCAGCCCGTGTGCCTCGGCCGGGATACTGAACTGCGCCCCGAACTTCTCCGCCTGGAGGACCGCCCGCTCGGCCAGTTCACCGCCGGAGATCCCGGCCGGGAACCCGAGATAGTTCTCGATCTGCGACGCCGTACCCGCCTGGCCGCCGGTGGCGACCGCGTCGAGGGCGACCGTCACCAGTCCCTCGGAGGCGCCGTACACAGCGGCGGCCAGGCCGGCCGGGCCGGCTCCGACGATGGCGAGGTCGCAGGTCGCCTCACCGCCCTGTGGTGCCGGTAGGCCGACCGCCCGCGCGAGTTCGGCGTTGTCGGGGTTGCGCAGCACCTGACCACCGGGGCAGATGACGATGGGCGTCTGCTCGGGCCTGACCCCCAGTCGGCGCAGCAGCGTCTCGGCCTGCCGGTCGTTCTCCAGGTCGATCCAGCGGTACGGCACCCGGTTACGGGCGGCGAACTCGCGCAGCCGGCGGGTGTCCGGCGAGTACCGAGACCCGACTATCCGTATCCCGGCGCCGAGCCCGATGAGGATGGATCGGCGGATGAGGTAGGCGCGCAGGATCAGATCACCGAGGGCGGGCTCCTGCGCGACCAGTTCACGCAAGGCGTCCACGGGTACATCGAGCACCTCGCCCGCCTCGCGCACGACCGAGGTGAAGAAGGCCGCCTGCCCGGTTAGCAGGCTCAGCTCGCCCAGGAAGCGCCCCGCCCCGTGCACACTGATCAGGCGTTCCTCCGGCGTGCCGTACCCCTCGACGTTGGCCACCTTGCCCGCGAGGACGACGAAGAAGTCGTACCCCTCGTCGCCCTCCCGGATCAGCACGTCGCCCACCTGGGTGGGCCGACGCCGCCCCCTGGCTTCGAGAGCTCCGATCTGCCCGTCGCTCAGGCGCGGGTAGGCTCCATACCGGTCCGGCGTCTCGATCAGGGCGTTCATCCGCACCCCCACGGCGGTAGGGGCATCGACTACCCAGCAGGGTGATCGGTAACCGCCTCCCACAGGGCCGGCCGCTGGGTCGAAACGCGCGCTCCGGCGCCCGTTGTCACCATCTGAACCGGGTGTGGGCCGCGACGACCGTCCTCTTGCAGGCTCGGAATATGAAGGCCGTCCGAGTGCACGCCTACGGAAAGCCACCGAGCATCGACGACATACCCGAACCGAGCATCAGTGGGCCGCTGGACATCCTCGTCGAGGTCGGTGCGGCCGGGCTGTGCCGGACCGACCTGCACGTCATCGAGGGGCAGTGGGCGGAGAAGTCGGGCGTCAAGCTGCCGTACGTGCTCGGCCACGAAAACGCCGGCTGGGTACGTGAGATCGGCAGCGCCGTCACCAACGTCGCGCCCGGCGACCCGGTCATCCTGCACCCGCTGGTGACGTGCGGGCTGTGCCGGCCCTGCCGGTCCGGCGTCGACCAGCACTGCGAGAACTCCCGGTTCCCCGGTATCGACAGCGACGGCGGGATGGCGGAACTCCTGCTGACCTCGGCACGGTCGGCGGTCAAGCTCGCACCGGGTCTCGAACCGGTCGACGTGGCGGCCCTCGCCGATGCCGGCCTGACCGCCTACCACGCCATCCGCAAGGCTCTGCCGCTGCTGTACCCGGGTAGCACCTGCGTCGTGATCGGCGTCGGCGGCTTGGGCCATATCGGGGTGCAGTGCGTGCTGGCGACGACGGCGACCAACGTGATCGTGGTGGACCGCAGCGACACGGCACTCGAACTCGCCGGCAGTTACGGCAAGGTTCACGTGGTCAAGGCGGACGGCAGACAGGTGCAGCGGGTACTGGAGCTCACCGGCGGCGCCGGCGCGCATGTGGTCCTCGACTTCGTCGGGGAGCAGGGTGCGGAGGCCGACGGCCTGGCGATGACCCGCCGTGCGGGGTCGTACTTCGTGATCGGGTACGGCGGTCGCATCGAGATCCCGACCATGGATCTGATCTTCACCGAACGTAACATCATCGGCAACCTGGTGGGCACCTACACCGAGCTCGACGAGTTGATGACCATGACGGCCGAGGGCAACGTGCGGCTACACACGCAGGTCTTCCCACTGGAGGACATCAACCACGCAATCGAGGACCTCGAAGCCGGCCGCCTGCCCGGACGCGCAATTCTGGTACCCAACCGCGGCAGGCGCATCTGATCGTCAGCCCTGTCCGGTACGGCTCGTGGCCAGGGCTGCGGCCCTGGTGGCGCGCACCGCGGCGGTACGGACCGCCCGCTCCACCTCCCGTCGGCGCCGTAGCAACTGGGTGGTGGGCATCGAGACCGCGACCGCGCCGACGAACCGGCCGACCGCGTCGGTGACGGGCGCGGCCATGCAGCCCAGATCGGCCTGGAGTTCGTCGGTCTCGACGGCCAGCCCGGTGGCGCGCACCTGTTCGAGTTGGCGATGCAGGATCAGCCGGTCGGTAACGGTCCGTGATGTCAACGGCGGGGTGCCGGCGCGCTCCAAGAGGTCCTCACGCGCGGCCGGGTCCAGCGTGGCGAGCATCAGCTTACCGAAGGCGGTGGCGTGCGGCGCACGGTGGAAGCCCACGTCGAGCAGTCGCATCCGGGGGTGGTCCGGGCATTCGGCCACGTGCGCGACGACCATCTCGCCGTCCCGTAGCGCCGCGTAGTACGCCGCGGCGCGGGCCTCCTCGTGGCAGACCGCCGCGATCCGCTCCACCTCCGCCGGCACGGCGATCTGCCGACGTAGCGCCCGCGCCAGGTCGTCCACCCGGTGGCCGAGTGCGTACGTGTGCTCGACCGCCAGATGCACGACGTAGCCGCCCCGCACCAGCGTGGTCAGCAGGTGATAGGTCGTCGGCAGCGTGAGGTCGAGGTCGCGCGCGATGTCCTTCGCGGCGAGCGGGCCGGGCGCGTCAGCGACATGATCGATTACTCTCATCGCCCGCTCGACCGACCGCAACAGGCCGCTGGGCTCGGCGGATCCGGCCGAACTGCCTCGTCCGGGCATACCTCATCCTCGCGCGGCGGCGACCCGACTCGCAAAACACGGACGGCTGCCGGCACCCGGCGAGCCGGTTACGGCAGGTGGGGCAGCAGGCCCTCGCCGGACGCCACCGTGGGAAGCGGTACACCGGGCGGCGGGACCGATACCGCGGTCGGCGACGGGACCGGAACGACAGGCGGGACCACTGGCACGCCCCCGGCTGTCACCTTCGGTTCGGGCGCCGCCTCGGTCGGTAGCGGCGCGGGCCCGCCCGCCGTCGGCGTCGCCGCGGGGCCGCCTGCCGGCCCGGTCGGAGCGGACGTGGGCGCCGAGGGTGAGACCGGGGCGGACGTGTTCGGCGCGATGGCCGCAACCATGCCCTGCACGGTCGTCAACTCGGCGCGCAGCCGCTGGGCCCGATCCGGATTCGACACGCGGGCGATCATCGTTTCGGCCTGCGCGAGCAGGCGGCGCGCGTCGTCGGGGCGGCCGTCGGCTGCCGCTTCGCGCGCCAGGGCGAGGGTGTGCTCGGCTGCGGCGTTGTCGGCGTGTTCGGGGTACATGACTCTGGTGATCGGCCACAGCGGATTGCCGGGGGTCGCGTGTCCGGCGCCGACGACGAGGCCGCCGCCGGCGATGAGGACGGCGGCGGCCGCACCGACCACCCGCCGCACCGGGCGGTGCGCCCCGCCCCTGCCCAGCCGCCGGGGGCCAGCCGCGTCGGCGGTGACCAGGCGGGCCACCTCGAGCCCTGCGACAGCCGGGTCTGACTGCACGGTGGCGGAGGCCGGGTCTGACTCCGCGGTGGCGAGATCGGCACGCCACGCCGCAAGCAGCAACGCGATTCGATCGTCCGCAGGCGCCGGCTCACCGTGGCCCAGAACGTCGAGCAGTAGCGTGTCGGAGGCAAGCGCGGCCAGGTCGGACGACCGCTCGCCAGAGGTCGGACGCTTGTCTGTCATGCCGGCACCTCGTCAACGCTGTCGCGGGCCAGCTTACGCAGGTGGGCCAGCGCTCGCGACTGTGCCATCCGCACCGCCGCAGCCGACATCCCGAGCACGCCGCCTACCTCCTCCGCGGGTAGGCCGACGGCGACCCGCAGCACGATGATTTCCCGATGGGTCGGGGAAAGCTGGTCGAGTAGCTGCGACAGTCGGCGGGCGTCGTCGGTCGCCACGGCCTGCTGCTCGGGGCCGGGTGCGACATCCGGCCGGTCTGGCAGCGTGTCGACCGGAGCGAGTGAAAGATACCGCAGCGCGGCCCGCTGCGCATCGGCGACCTTGTTCGCGGCGATGCGGTAGACGAACGCCGAGAATGGACGTCCCTCGTCGCGGAAGCGGGGCAGGGCGCGCAGCGTCGCCAGGCAAACCTCCTGGGCGACGTCGTCGGCGCTCGTGTAGGCGCCGCCGATCCGGCCGAGGTGGGCCCGGCAGTACCGGACGACACCGGGTCGTAGGCCCGCGAGTAGCGCCGCTGTCGCGACCGGGTCGCTACGCACGGCGCGGCTGACGAGCTCTGCCTCTTGCGCGGTCATTTGATCTGGTGGTACCCCTTCGTTACTGCCGAGTATCCCGCACGTTATCCCGATGACCGCTAACCGCCTAACGGATGAGGACCCCTCCTCCAACCGGCGTCACATCTGTCCTATATTGGCCATCATTTCCCCCTCGTCGATGCTCGCTGGAAATCTGCGTGTTACACGCCTGGGCCCCACTGCGATGTATCTACAACCGAGCTACCCCGGGAGGAGCAGTTGGGCGTCGAGGTACGCGTCGAAGGCCTCACCAAGTCCTTCGGCGGCCACCCTGTGTGGGCCGACGTGAGTCTCACCCTGCCGGTCGGCGAGATATCGGTTCTGCTCGGTCCGTCCGGGACCGGCAAGTCCGTCTTCTTGAAGACGCTGGTCGGCCTGTTGAAGCCGGATCGGGGGTCGATCTGGATCGGTGACCGGGACCTGCCCCGACTCTCCGAACGCGACCTGTACGAGGTCCGCCGGCTCTTCGGTGTGCTGTTCCAGGACGGCGCACTGTTCGGATCGATGAACATCTACGACAACGTGGCGTTTCCGCTGCGCGAGCACACCCGCAAGCCGGAGTCGCAAGTCCGCGCGATCGTCCAGCAGAAGCTGGAGATGGTCGGCCTGCTCGGCGCGGAGGACAAGCTCCCGGGCCAGATCTCCGGCGGCATGCGCAAGCGGGCCGGCCTCGCCCGCGCGCTCGTCCTGGACCCTGAAATCATCCTGTTCGACGAGCCGGACTCCGGCCTCGACCCTGTCCGCACCGCGTACCTCAATCAGCTCATCATCGATCTGAACCAGCAGACCGAGGCGACGTTCCTCATCGTCACGCACGATATCAACACCGCCCGTACCGTCCCGGACAACATCGGGCTGCTCTACCACGCACACCTGGCGATGTTCGGGCCGCGCGAGATGCTGCTGTCGAGCGAGGAGCCGGTGGTCCGCCAGTTCCTCAACGCCCAGCGGATCGGCCCGATCGGAATGGCGGAGGAAAAGGACGCCGACGAGCTCGAGGCCGAAGCCGCGTCCGGTGTCGAACTGCCGCCGTTGCCGCCTATCCCGTCCCAGCTGCAGCCCTCCAACGGTGGGCCGCGCCGGGCGGAGCGCCCGCCCGGCCAGTGGTGCCGCGACAACGGGGTCACTCCCCCGCCGGGCTCGTTCGAGATGAACACTCCCGTTGCCGGCAGGCACGCGGCCGACACACACGAGTACCCGCCCGGAACGCTGTACCAAAGCGAGGTTCCGTCATGAGCGTGCGTCCGGTCGAAGCGCTGCGGATATACGGCAACTTCTTCGCGTTCTGCCTGGACGCGCTGCGCGGCGTGTTCCGTCGGCCGTTCCAGGTACGGGAGTTCATCCAGCAGGCGTGGTTCATCAGCTCGGTGTCGATCCTGCCGGCCGCGCTGGTGTCGATCCCGTTCGGCGCGGTCATCGCGCTGCAGCTGGGTTCGCTGGTCCGCCAGCTCGGCGCCCAGTCGTTCACCGGTGCCGCGTCGGTCCTCGCCGTGGTGCGGGAGGCGGGCCCGATCGTGACCGCCCTCATCGTGGCGGGCGCCGCCGGCTCGGCGATCTGCGCCGACCTGGGCTCACGCAAGATCCGCGAGGAGCTCGACGCGATGGAGGTGCTGGGCATCGACCCGATCCAGCGCCTCGTGGCTCCCCGGATCGTCGCCTCGATGCTCGTCGCCACGCTGCTCAACGGCCTGGTCAGCGTCGTCGGAGTATCCGGCGGCTACTTCTTCAACGTGGTCATGCAAGGGGGCACGCCGGGTGCGTACCTGGCGAGCTTCCAGGCACTCGGCCAGCTCCCCGACCTCATCTCCGGCGAGATCAAGGCAGCGGTGTTCGGCGTCGTCGCCGCGGTGGTCGCCTCCTACAAGGGAATGACCGCGAAGGGTGGGCCGAAGGGCGTAGGCGACGCGGTCAACCAGAGCGTCGTCATCACGTTCATGCTGCTGTTCGCGCTCAACTTCGTCATCACGGCCGTGTACTTCCAGGTCGTACCGCAGAAGGGGAGCTGAGTTGGCCATCTTCGACCGCCTCGACGATCTGGGCGGACAACTGTCGTTCTACCTGCGGTCCTTCGCGTGGACTCCGCGCACGATCCGGCGGTACAAGCGGGAGGTCGTACGCCTGCTCGCCGAGGTCAGCTTCGGCTCCGGGGCCCTCGCCGTGCTCGGCGGCACCGTCGGCGTCATCTGCTTCCTGACCTTCTTCACCGGTACCGAAGTGGGCCTGCAGGGTTACCAGGCGCTCAACCAGATCGGCAGTAGCGCGTTCACCGGGTTCATCTCCGCGTACTTCAACACCCGCGAGATCTCCCCGCTGGTGTCGGCGCTGGCCCTGTCGGCGACCGTCGGCTGCGGATTCACCGCCCAACTCGGCGCCATGCGCATCTCCGAAGAGGTCGACGCCCTCGAGGTGATGGGCATTCCGTCGCTGCCGTTCCTGGTCACCACCCGGATGATCGCCGGGTTCATCGCGGTCATCCCCCTGTACATCGTCGGGCTGCTCGCCAGCTACCTGGCCACCCGTACCATCGCGACCGTCTATTTCGGACAGTCAACCGGCACGTATGACTACTACTTCCACCTCTTCCTGCCCCCGGCCGACGTGCTGTGGTCGTTCGGCAAGGTGATGGTCTTCAGCGTCGTGGTCGTACTCGTGCACTGCTACTACGGCTACACGGCCAGTGGCGGGCCGGCCGGCGTCGGAGTGGCGGTGGGCCGGGCCGTCCGAACCGCGATCGTCGCGGTCAACATCATCGACTTCTTCCTTTCGCTGGCCATCTGGGGCGCCACCACGACCGTCCGGATCGCGGGGTGAGCATGAACCGAAATCGTTTCCTCGGCATCGCCTTCATCGTCGTGCTCGCCACGGCGCTGTCGATGTCGGTGCTGCAGTACCAGAAGGCGTTCACCCCGGTGACCTGGGTGACGCTACGGGCCGACCACACCGGCGCCCAGATCCTCGACGGGGCCGAGGTCAAGCTGCGCGGCGTGGTCGTCGGCGACGTCCGCGACATCACGTCGGACGGCAAGACCGCCAACCTGCGGCTGGCGCTCAACCCCGCGATGGCCACCCAGATCCCGAGCAACGTCAGCGCCCGGCTGCTACCGAAGACCCTGTTCGGTGAGCGCTATGTCGCTCTGATGCCGCCCGACGGCCGATCGGCCGGGCCGCTGCGCTCCGGATCGGTGATCAGCCAGGACCACACCACCTCGGCCATCGAGCTGGAAAAGGTACTCGACGACCTGCTCCCCATGCTGCAGGCCATCCAGCCCGACAAGCTCGCGGCGACGCTCGGGGCCCTCGCCGAGGCGCTGCGCGGCAACGGTGACCGGATCGGTCAGGACCTGGTCGCGACCGACACCTACCTGGCGGCCCTCAACAAGGAGATGCCGACGATCCGTGACGACGTTCGAAAGCTCGCCACCGTGCTGAACAACTACGACGCGGTGATGCCGGACCTGCTGTCGGTCCTGCGCGACGCGTCGGTCACCGCGACCACCGTGACCGACCAGCGCACCCAGCTGTCCACCTTCCTCGCCGAGACCACCAACGCCGCCAACGTGACCAGGGACTTCCTCGACCGCAACGGCGACCAGATGATCCAGCTCGGTTCGGTCAGCCGTCCGGTACTGGAACTGCTCGCCGAGTACGCCCCCGAGTACCCCTGCGTGACGCACGGCCTGGTCGCCCTCCAACCGAAACTGGAGAAGGTGTTCTCCGGGGGCCGGATGCACATCACGCTCGAGGTCACCCAGAACAACGGCAAGTACGTGCCGGGCCAGGACGACCCGGTGTACGGCGCGAAGAACGGCCCGGACTGCCGGGGTCTGCCGGGGCCGCCGGTGCCAGCTCCGGAGGTGCAACTCAAGGACGGGTACGACTACGGCGCCGCCCGCCCGGCCGTCACGCTGCCCGTCGGGGTGGCCAGCCCGGCGATGGGCCTCGCCGGCACGGCCGAGGAGCGAAACCTCGTCAAGCCGCTGATCGGCGCGGCCACCGGCACGCCGCCGGTCGAGGTACCCGACATCGCGGTGCTCCTCTGGGGCCCACTGCTGCGCGGAGCGGTGGTGAATGCGCCATGAGCGAGCGAATCAGTTGGCTCAGTGCGGCGGAGCCTCATGGCGGCACGGAGCGAAGCGGAGGGCCGGCATGAGTAAGGCATTGGAGGGTCGCGGGATCGCGCGGCCGCTGGTCAAACTGATCATCTTCGCGTCGGTCACGTTGCTGCTGACCGGGCTGCTCGCACAGACCCTCGGGTCGATCACGTTCAACCGTGGCACCACGTTCCGGGCCCGGTTCACCGACGTCGCCGGTCTACTGGTCGGCGACGACATCCGGGTCGCGGGCGTGAAGGTCGGTCAGGTCAGCCGGATCGGCCTGGTCGACAACAAGATCGCCGAGGTAGCGTTCACCGTCGACGACCAGGTACCGGTGGCGACGAACGTGCAGGCCAAGATTCGGTACCGCAACCTGGTCGGCCAGCGGTACATCGCCCTGACCGAGGCGCCGGGTGCCGGCCAGCGGCTGCGACCCAACGGACTGATCCCGCTGTCCCAGACCGTTCCCTCGCTGGATCTGACCGTGCTCTTCAATGGCTTCCGGCCGCTGTTCACCGCGCTGACGCCGAACGACGTCAACAAGCTGGCGTACGAGATCATCCAGGTCCTGCAGGGCGAGGGCGGCACGATGGCGAGCCTGCTCCAGCGCACCGCCTCGCTGACCAACACGCTCGCGGACCGGGACGCGGTGATCGGCCGGGTCATCACCAATCTCAACAGCGTCCTGGCCACGCTCTCCCAACGCGACCAGAACCTCGACCAGACCATCAGCCAACTGCAGCAGTTCGTGTCGGGGTTGGCCGCCGACCGGACGGCCATCGGGAACGCGCTGGCCAGTCTGGGCGACCTGACCGGCGCAACCGCGTCGCTGCTCAAGGACGCCCGGCCACCGCTCGCTTCCGACGTGAACAACCTGGGCAAGCTGGCCAGCACGCTCAACCAGAACGCGTCCGTCCTCGACGACACGCTGAACCGGCTACCCAACCGCTACGACGCGCTCGTCCGGACCGCCTCGTACGGTTCCTGGTTCAACTACTACCTGTGCGATTTCGATGGGCGGGTCGGCCTGCCCGGCGCGGGTGACGTCAACCCGGCGACGTTCAGCTCGTCGGCCGCCCGCTGCGCGGATCCGGGAGGTGCGCGATGAAACCGTTCCGGGAACGTAACCCGATCATCATCGGCGTCGTCGGGATGGCGCTCCTCGGCGCGATGCTGGTCGCCGCCTTCCGCGTCGGTGACCTGCCGCTGATCGGTAGCGGGACCGAGTACCGGGCGGCGTTCCACGACGCCAGCGGCCTGATGCCGGGTAACGAGGTTCGCGTCGCCGGCGTCAAGGTCGGCACGGTGAGCGGGATCGACCTGGCCCACGGCAAGGGCGGCCCGTACGTGCGGGTACGGTTCCGCGTCGACGACAGCGCGGTGCGGCTCGGTCGTGACACCGAAGCGACGATCCGGATCAAGACGGTGCTCGGCCAGAAGTACCTCGGGCTGGCGCCGGCCGGCAACGGCCGGCTCTCGCCGGGCGGCCAGATCCCGCTCGAACGCACGGCGTCGCCCTTCGACGTCGTGCAGGCCGTGAGTGGCCTGGCCGGCACGCTCGACCAGATCGACGTCAAGCAGTTGGCCGCGTCGTTCACCGTGCTCTCCCAGACGTTCGCCGATACCCCGGCGAGCGTGCAGGCGTCATTGACCGGCCTGTCGCGGCTGTCGCAGACCGTCTCCGAGCGCGACGCGCAGCTTCGTGACCTGCTCTCCCACGCCCACAACGTCACGGGCGTGCTGGCCCAGCGCGACGACGAGTTCCGCAAGCTGGTGACCGACGGCAATCTGCTGCTCGACGAGGTGAGCCGACGCCGGGACGTGATCCACAACCTGCTCGTGACGACCAACGACCTCGCCACCCAACTGTCCGGCCTGGTCGCGGACAACCGCACCCAACTGGAGCCGGCGCTGCGCCAACTGCGTGACGTCGCGGCCATCCTCCAGCGCAACCGCGCCAACCTCGAACACGCACTGCAGTCGATGGGACGGTTCGTCACGGCGTTCTCGAACGTCGTGGGCAACGGTCGCTGGTTCGACACGTACGTCGCAGGGCTGCTGCAGCCCTACCAACCCACCATCGGAGGTCGCTGATGAGGTGGCGCACCTGGGTGGCCGCCGGCACGGGCCTGGTGCTCGTGACGGTGGCCGGTGTCGCGGTGTGGCAGGCGCAGAAGCCGGAGCGGCGGCTGGTCGCGAACTTCGAGAAGGCGGTCGGCATCCACGACGGATCCGACGTGCGCGTACTCGGGGTGAAGATCGGCTCCGTGGTGACGATGAAACCCCAGGGGAAAACGGTACGGGTGGAGATGCGCTACGACCCCCAGTACGACATCCCGGCCAACGCCGACGCCGTGATCGTGCCCCCGAGCGTGGTCAGCGACCGCTACATCCAGCTCACCCCGGCGTACACCGGCGGGGCGCGCATGGCCGACGGCGCTGAGCTGCCGGTCTCCCGTACCGCGGTGCCGTTGGAGATCGACGACATCTACCGCTCGCTCGACGAGTTCAACAAGGCACTCGGGCCGGACGGCGCCAACGCCAACGGCGCGCTGAGCAACCTGCTCGCCACCGGCCGGGCCAACCTGGACGGCAACGGGCAGAACCTGCACGACACCCTCGACGGACTGGCCAAGGCGATGACGACGCTGTCGAACGGCCGGCAGGACCTCTTCGGAAGCATCGCCAACCTGCAGAAGTTCACCACCGCGCTCGCCGAGAGCGACCAGCAGGTACGCCAGTTCAACCAGCAACTGGCCGGCGTCTCCGAGCAGCTCGCCGGCGAACGCGATGAGCTGGCCACCGCGCTGCACAGCCTCGCGGCCGCGCTCGCCCAGGTGACCACCTTCATCCGCGACAACCGCGACGAGCTGAAGTCCAACGTGAACGCGCTGGCCGACGTCACCGGGGTACTGGTGCGCCAGCAACGGGCGATCATCGACATCCTCGACGTGACGCCGCTGGCCCTGAGCAACCTGAACCTCGCCTACAACGCCCGGTCGGGCACGCTCGACACCCGCGACAACGCGATGGGCCCGTACGACCCGGCCAGCTACGTCTGCTCGCTGATGGTCGATACGCTGTCGGCGACGCAGGTCCCGCAGGAGTGCTCCCTGCTCGCCCAGACCCTCAACGCGCACAAGATGCCGATGCCCGACCAACTGCGCCGGCTGGTCGGGCTGCCGCCCGGCGCCTCCCCGGCCCAGGCGGGACAGCCGGCCGCCGCCGGGCAGGCCGGCAGCCCGGCCGGAGCCGGGCAGCCCTCGGGCAGCGTAGCGTCCAACGACTCCTCGTTCGCCGGCATCCTGCGGGGCACGTCATGACCGGCCGCCTCGCCCGTACCGGGCTCACGACGCTGACGGCGGCGCTCGCACTGGCGCTCACCGCCGGCTGCACGCCGCCCAGCCTGGCCGACCTCCCGCTGCCGGGCGGCGGGCCGAGCGGTCCGGCGTTCCACGTGACGGTCGAGTTCACGGACGTGCTCGACCTCGTGCCGCAGTCCGCGGTGAAGGTCAACGACGTCACGGTCGGCAGCGTGGACAAGATCTGGCTGTCCGGCTGGACCGCGCGGGTGCGCCTGAAGGTCGACAAGAAGGTCCACCTTCCCGACAACGCCACCGCCGCCGTCCGGCAGACCAGCCTGCTCGGCGAGAAGTACGTGGCGCTCGACGCGCCGACCACCGAGAAGGGCCAGGGGACGCTGTCCGAGGGCGACGTGATCCCGCTGTCGCGTACCCGCCGCAGCGCGGAGATCGAAGAGGTTCTCGGCGCGCTGGGCCTGCTACTCAACGGCGGCGGCCTGGCCCAGCTCAAGACGATCAACGAGGAGCTGGCCAAGGCTCTGGACGGCCGGGAGGCCACCGCCCGCGACGCGCTGCACCAGCTCGATACGTTCGTCGGCGGTCTGGACGCCCAGAAGGCCGACATCGTGCACGCCATCGAGGCCCTCGACCGGCTCTCCGCGCAACTGTCGGCCCAGCGCGCGACCGTGGGCAACGCGATCGACAAGCTCGCACCCGGCCTGACCGTGCTCGCCGAGCAGCGCACCCAGCTCACCACCGCGCTGACGGCCCTCGGCGACCTCGGCCGGGTGGGCAGCCAGGTGATCAACGCCAGCCGCGACAACACGCTCGCCGACCTGCGCGCCCTGCAGCCGATCCTCGACCAGCTCGTCAAGGCTGGGAACGACCTGCCGAGGTCGCTGGACTTCATGTTGTCCTTCCCGTTCCCGCCGAACGCGGACGGCGCGGTCACGGGCGACGCCATGAATCTGCACGCCACGCTCGACCTGAACGCGGCGAGCATCCTGTCCAACCTGGTCGCCGCGACCGGACCGCCCCCGACGGCGCAGCGACAGTCGTCGCCGCCCAAGCCGGCCCTACCCGCGCTCCCGAGCATCCCGCCGCTACCGGGCGTGCTGCCGCAGGTCTGCATCCCGCTGGGCGTGGTGCTCCCCGGCCTCGACAAGCTGCCACCCGGCTGCACCCTGCCCCCGGAGTGCAAGTCGCTGCCACCGGGAAGCCCGATTCCCCCCGGTGGATACGTGCCACCCGACGGCCTGATCCCGGCCGGCACGGTCCTGCCTCAGGGCACCAGGCTGATCCCCGGCACGATCCTCACGCCCACCTGCCTGCTTCCGACCCAGCCCGGAGTGCCGGGCCCGCTGGGGCTGGGCGGGGTCACGGGCGAGGTTGTCGGACAGGTCGGCGGTCTCACCGACGTCCTCAAGGGAGGGCTGCACCCGTGATCACCCGTACCGTCCGGCTCCAGTTGCTCGCGTTTCTCGTGGTGAGCCTGCTCGGTGTGAGTTACGTGGGCCTGCGCTACGTGGGCCTCGGCGACCGGCTCTTCGGCGGGGCCTACCTGGTGCACGCCGACTTCGACGACGCGGGCGGCATCTTCACGAACGCGCCGGTGACCTACCGGGGCGTGTCCGTCGGCCGGGTCACCGCCGTCGACCTGCACGACGGTGGTGTACGGGTGGAACTGAGTCTTCAGCAGGGCACGCAGATCCCGACCGACCTGCACGCCATGGTCTCCCAGCGCTCGGCGGTCGGCGAGCAGTACCTGGACCTGCGGCCCGACACCGAGACCGGTCCCTACCTGCGTGACGGCGCCGTCATCCCGCGCAGCCGCACCGGCCGTCCCCTGCCGCCCGAGGTCCTGCTGACCAACCTCGACGCGCTCGTCCGGTCGGTCAACACCGCCGACCTGACCACCGTCATCAACGAGCTGGGCACGGCGTTCGAGGGCAACGAGACGGCCCTGAAGCGCCTGCTGGACGCCAACAGCGCGCTGCTCGCCGACGCCAACCGGACCCTGCCGGAGCAGCTCACGCTCATCCGCGACGGCCAGACCGTGCTCAGCACCCAGATTGCCTCGGCCGACGCGATACGGCGCTGGGCCGCGGCCCTCGCGCTGTTCAACGCCACGATGCGCAGCTCCGACCCGGACCTGCGCAAGCTCATCGCCAACGGGCCGCCGGCCGCGACGCAACTGACCGGCCTGCTCCGCGATCTGGAACCCAACATCGGCACACTGCTCGGGAACCTGGTTACCGTCAACGGCATCTCGGCCCGCCGGCTGCCCGGTATCGAGCAGGCGCTCGTCGCGTACCCCCTCGTCGTCGCCGGCAGCTCCACCGTCGTCCCCGGCGACGGCACCGCCCACTTCGGCCTGGTGGTCAACGCCGACGACCCCAAGTCGTGCAACTACGTGCAGAGCGGCCGGCCGTTCACCTGCACCGCGACCGAGCAGAGCCAGGGGTCGAACGTGCGCGGCGCGCAGCATGCGCCGCGGCCCGGCGGTAGCGAC
>JAOPWA010000106.1 GCA_025965915.1 Dactylosporangium sp.
AGGTCGACCCGCTTCTCCGCGGCCAGGCGTCCGACGTAGCCGACGACGACCTCGCCGTGTGGGGCCAGCGCGCGGCGCAGCGCGGCGCTGCGGTGGGCGGGATCGAAACGGCCGGCGTCGACCCCGCGACGCCACAGCCACACCCGCTCGATGCCGTGTCCCATCAGCGCCGTCGCGGTCGCGGTCGAGGGTACGAGGGTACGGTCGGCGGCGTTGTGGATGCGGCGCAGCCACCGCCAGGCCGCCTCCTCCCCCCAGCCGAACCCCCGGTAGAGGGCGGTGTACGCGGGGACGTCGGTCTGGTAGACCGCCACGGTCGGCATCCCGAGTGAGCGGGCCACGGTCGCACCGCGGGCGCCGAGCACGAACGGGCTGGCGAGGTGTACCACGTCGGCCTGGTGTTCCCGCAGCGCCGCGGCGATGCGGCGGCTGGGCAGGCCGAGGCGGAAGCTCGAGTAGCCGGGGAGGGGCAGCGACGGGACCCGGATCACCGGGTAGGGCAGTTGGCCGGTCACGGCGCGACAACCGGAGGCCGGCTGGGGGGCGATGACCAGCGGGCTGTGACCTCGGCTCAGCAGGTGTTCGGCCGTCCGTACCACTGAGTGCGCGACGCCGTTGACGTCGGGCGGGAACGACTCGGTGATGATCGCGATCCGCATGCCATCACGGTGGGGCGCCCCAGGGTGCAGGAGACCAATCGACGTTGACCGACGGGCAAAATATGAGCGACGAGATGTCTGCGAGGTGGGGCGCGCAGCCGCACTCGTCGAGGGTCAGATGTCGTACCGGCAGCCGGCGCGGACGATCTCGACCGGTCCGGCGAACGCGGCGGAGGCCGCCTCAAACGTGGACAGCTCGCTTCCCCACGCGGTCACCAGGTGGGTCAGCAGCAGGCGGCCGACGCCCGCCTTGGCCGCGTGCTCGCCCGCCTCCCGGCCGGTGAGGTGCAGGTCGGGTGGGTTGTCCATGCCGTCGACATAGCTCGCCTCACACAGAAACGTGTCGGCGCCGTGTGCCAGGCGGACGAGCGCCTCGCAGGGCGCGGTGTCGGCCGAGTACGCCAGCGCCCGTCCGCCATGCTCGACGCGTACGCCGTAGGTCTCGACCGGATGGTTGACCCGGTCGACGGTGATCTGGAACGGACCGATCGGGAACGAGCCGGGCTGCAGCGTGTAGAAGGAGTAGACGTCGTCGATCGGCCCCTCGTCGGGCCCGCCGTACGCCGTCGCGAGTCGCTCGGGGGCGCCCGGCGGGGCGTACACCGGGATGCGCGGCAGCGGACCGGCCGGCGCGTAACGGCGCGCCACCACGTACGAGCAGGCGTCGAAGATGTGGTCGGCGTGCAGGTGCGACAGCAGGAGCGCGTCGATGGTGTACAGCCCGGCGAAGCGCTGCAGCGCTGACAGCGAGCCGGTGCCGAAGTCGATCAGCAGCCGGAATCCGTCGGCGTCGAGCAGATAGGCCGAGCAGGCCGATTCCGGACCGGGGAAGCTGCCGGCGCACCCTAGTACGGTCAGCCTCATGCCGCCCCCTCGCTCCACACGGTCACGCCGCCGCCTCGACGGGGGCACCGCCGGTCAATCCGACCTCGGGGCCGATGAAGCGGCGCGCCAGGCGGGCGAACCGCTCGGGGTCACCGGTGGCCAGGAACCGGTGCTCGGGCGGGGACGCGTCGTCGGAGCGCAGGATTTCGCGCTCGGTCAGCATCCGGTAGACGTCCTTGGCTGTCTCGTCGGCGCTCGACACCAGCGTGACACCGTCGCCCATGACGAGCCCGAGCAGCCCGGCCAGCAGCGGGTAGTGGGTGCAACCGAGCACCAGCGTGTCGACCTCGGCGCGCTGGAGCGGCTCCAGGTAGGCGCTCGCCAGCCCGAGTAGCGTCCGTCCCGAGGTGATGCCGCGCTCGACGAAGTCGACGAACTGCGGGCAGGCCGCGCTGTGCACCGTAACCTGCGGCGCGGCGGCGAAGGCGTCCTCGTACGCGCGGCTGTTGATCGTCGCCTTCGTGCCGATGACGCCGATCTGGCCGTTGCGGGTGGCCGCGACGGCCCGGCGCACGGCGGGACGGATGACTTCGACGACCGGCACCCGGTAGCGCTCGCGCGCGTCGTGCAGGCACGCCGCCGAGGCGCTGTTGCAGGCGATCACCAGCATCTTGACGCCCTCATCGACCAGATGGTCGAGGCATTGGAGAGCGTAGCGGCGCACGTCGGCTATAGGCTTAGGGCCGTACGGCACATTCGCGGTGTCTCCGACATACACGACCTGTTCGTGTGGCAACTGGTCGAGGATGGCGCGAGCCACGGTCAGGCCGCCGACGCCTGAGTCGAAGATCCCGATAGGCGCGTCCGTCACGCAGCGCAGCCTACGCCGACGGACCCGACTCTCTCTCAACATCGCGCGCCACATGTCGCCAAGGTGACACCCACGCTCATGACGGCTCAGTACCCGTGACGCAAGGTCAATTTCACTATCACTCGCAGTGAAATCACGCACCTGCAAATCACGCACCTGCACTGTTCGCGACATCAGATTCAAAAAGGAAGGGCTCCGACGATGAGCGGCGAGCTCGCCACTCCGGTGGCGGTGAAGAGACACAGGAACAGGAACAGGATCAGACCCAACTGGACCAGGGCCAGGGCCATGTTCAGCCCGGTCGCCGCGCGCCTGTCGCGGCTACCTTCGCAGCAGGTTGCCCGAGACGCCCTGACCGAACTGCGGATGCCCGGCACGCCCGATCCGGAAGTGCGGCTGCGCCGGCTCCTCGGCGTCTGCGCATGGTCAATGCTGCTCGGCTCGGTCGGACTGATCATCGCAGCACGCATCGTGTTCGGCATATTCACCGAGATGCCGCTGTGGTACTGGATGCTGATATTCCTTCTTGGCGTACCCGGTATCGCGGCCACCTTCACCGCCTTCGCCACTCTCCACAAGAGCCACCTGCCCTGGCAGCTGCTGCGCGCCGCCTCCGCGGCCGAGGCACTCCTCCTCGTCGCCACGATGCTCTCGTAGCTCCCGCCCGCACAACGTTTGAAGCCACGCCTCTCACGGTGAGGGGCGTGGCTTCAACGTTGGTACCGGGCGTCAATCGGTGCGGGCGTCAGGCCCAGAGCTGACCTTCGAGCTTGTCCTCGGCCTCGGTGAGGGTGCCCAGGTAGGCGCCCGTCGACAGGTACTTCCAGCCGCCGTCGGCGACGATGAACGCCACATCGGCGCGCTTGCCCGCCTTGACCGCCTCGTGCGCCACCGCTAGGGCGGCGTGCAGCACCGCACCGGTGGAGAAGCCGACGAAAAGCCCTTCGACCTCGACGAGCTGGCGGGTGCGCAGGACCGCGTCCCGGGTGCCGACCGAGAACCGGCGGGTGAGGACGGTGGCGTCGTAGAGCTCAGGGACGTACCCCTCGTCGATGTTGCGCAGCCCGTACACCAACTCGCCGTAGCGGGGCTCGGCCGCGACGATGTCGATGGTGTCGAGCTTCTCGCGAAGGTATCGCCCGACGCCCATCAGCGTGCCCGTCGTGCCCAGCCCACCGACGAAGTGCGTGATCGTGGGCAGATCACGCAGCAGCTCCGGGCCGGTGCTCTCGTAGTGCGCCCGCGCGTTGGCCTCGTTGCCGTACTGGAACAGCATCACCCAGTCGGGGTGGTCGGCTGCGATCTCCTTGGCCATCGCGACGGCCTTGTTCGACCCACCGGCGGCCGGCGAAAAGATGATCTCCGCGCCGTACATGCGCAGCAGCGCCACCCGCTCGCTGGAGACGTTCTCGGGCATGACGCAGACCAGCCGGTATCCCCGCAGTTTCGCCACCATCGCGAGCGCGATGCCGGTGTTGCCGCTGGTCGGCTCCAGGATCGTGTCACCCGGACGCAGCCGGCCGGCCTCCTCGGCGGCCCGCACCATCCAGAACGCGGGCCGGTCCTTGATGCTGCCGGTCGGGTTGCGGTCCTCGAGCTTGGCCCACAACCGCACGTCGGCGCTGGGAGACAGGCGCGGCAGGCCGACGAGCGGGGTGTTGCCGCACGCGTCCAGAAGCGACTCGTAGCGAGCCATGGGCCTAACCCCAGATCGCGAGCGCGCCGCCGGCCACCGCGGGCAGGATCGTCACGTTGTCGCCGTCGCTGAGCTTGGCGTCGAGGCTGCCGATGAACCGGACGTCCTCGTCGTTGATGTAGATGTTGACGAAGCGGTGCAGGGCGCCCTCGTCGGTGATCAGGCGGCCGCGGATGCCGGCGTACTTGCCGTCCAGGTCGACGAGCAGGTCGGCGAGCGTGTCACCGGTGCCCTCGACGGACTTGGCGCCGCCGGTGTACGAACGCAGGATCGTCGGAATGCGAACCTCGATGGCCATGACTTTCGATGCTCCTCATAAGTCGGACAGAAGGATGGGCAGCGGTGACTTCTCGGACGGGATCGCGGGCGGCGTCAGTTGCCGGCGCGACACTCGTAGTCGACCGCCGCCGGGCTCTGCCCGAACATGTAGGACTGAACGGCGTGCTGGTCCACGCCCGCCTCGACGACGCGGACCGGCTCCTCGGTGATGACCCCGTCCACGATGCGGTATGACCGGATCTCGGTGGTCTCCGGATCTCGGGTCGACACCAGCAGGTAGTGGGCGCCCGGCAGCGAGGCGAACGAGACGTCGGTGCGCGACGGGTAGGCCTCCGTCGCGGTGTGCGAGTGGTAGATGACCACCGGCTCCTCGTCGCGGTCGTCCATCTCCCGCCACACCTTGAGCTTCTCGGCGTCGTCCAAGCGGTAGAACGTCATGGAGTGCTCGGCGTTCTCCATCGGAACGTGCCGGGTCGGCTGGTCCGATCCGATCGCACCGGCCACGATCCCGCACGCCTCGTCGGGGTGGTCCTGGCGGGCATGCGCAACGATCGCGTCGAGGATCGTGGCGTCGATGGTCAGCACACGGCCAAGACTACCCAACCCATCCCGCCGACTGGCAGGTGAGCGCCATCACGTGGGACCGCTCACCCCATGAGGGCGTCGACCAGGGACTCCTGCAGCTCGCTCAGGTAGGCGTACACGGACAACTGCGCCACCCGGACCGAAACCGGGTCGTGCAGCACCGCCTCGTCCATCTCGTCGACCAGGTCGGTCTCGTCGCGGATGCCCAGTTGCATGCCCAGCGCGAGCCGGGCGTCGGTGAGTCCCCGCAGCCAGGCCTCGGCCTGCTCGTCGTCGAGGCGCACCTCGCCGCCGTCGGGCGGTAGGTCGGCGAGCATCGCCCCGGCCTGGTCGAGCTTGGCGGACCTGAGGTCGGCCTCGATGTACCGGCGCAGGTCGGCGGAGGCGTCCGGATCGTCGCGGTAGACGTCCGGGAACAGTCGCGCGACCACGGGGTGGTCGTGGTCGAGCTGTTCCGACAACAGCGCGACCACCTCGATCATCACCTGCTGGAGCACGGCCGCGCCGGACTGGTCGAAGCGGCCGACGCACACGTCGCCCTCTCGCATGAACATCAAGACTGATCCACCGTCGCCCACAATCCGTACCCGTGCAGTTGGGACGCATCGTGCTCCATCCGCTCCCGCGCACCGCTGGACACGATCGCCCTGCCCTTGTGGTGCACATCGAGCATCAGTCGCTCGGCCTTCTCCCGGCTGTAGCCGAAAAGCTTCTGCAAGACCCATGTCACATAGCTCATGAGGTTGACCGGATCGTTCCACACGATGGTCACCCAGGGTCGGTCTGCCGCCGGCACCTCCGCGATGTCGGGCGTTTCGACCGGTGTTACCTGTGGGGCCGCCATATGGCCATTCTTCCCCCTACCAGCCCGGATAGCGAAAACCGCGCCGTCGATGGCGCGGTTGCCGCTATCCGGGGGGTGGAAGGTCAGGCCAGCAGGACGCCGTGATCGACCGTGTCGGCGGCCACCACCGCGAGGGCTTCGCGCAGGTACTCGAAGCGCTGTGCCATCTCGCGTCCGAGGTCGATCTCGAGTGTGTGGACCGTCTGTTGGAGCCAGCCACGACACCGGCTGCGGTCACTGTCCCGGTGCCGCGCGGAGTAGCAGTTGGCGCTGAGCCCGACGCCAATCGGCGGCAGCAGCTCGTCCCAGATCGGACCCGGTTCGACGGCCGCGAGGCTCGCGACCGCCCCACGGCCCGCCGTGACGGCGACGCCTGCGGTGGAGGTGACCAGTAGGGCGCGGTCCCACGCGGGCGTACCGCTCTCGGCCACCTCGACCGCACGGCGGGTGGCGCGCCGGATGCGCTCCACCGCCGCCTGGTCCGGTGGCCCCTCCAGGATCTCGCCGAACACCTTTCGCATGATCGCTGTGGCGGCCTCGTCCACCGAGCGGGTGGCCCGCAGGGACAGCGCGTGCAACTCCCGGTCGAACACATACGCGAGACGCGCGCAGCCGTGCTGGGAGTTGGTGTCCTGTACGCACCGGGCGTGGATCGCGGCCAGGTCGAGGGCCAGTCGCTGGCCGGCCGCGGTGCCGCAGGCGCGGATCTCGCGGTCGAGGGCCTGCGTCCAACGCGCGTCGCTGACCCCGTCGACAACGCGGGGCGCCGGCGCGTTCACCGCCGGCCCGTTCACCGCGGCCCCGTTCGGCGCGGGATCCGCGGCCCCGTTCGGCTGCCGCGGTGCCGGCTCCCCCGGTGCCGGTTCGGTGAGCGCCCGGCGCAGCGCGCCCATCCCCAGACCGGCGAGGCCACGGGCCGCCTCCTCCACGGCCGCGGGTGACGCACCGTCGCAGCTGCGCACCGTGCTGACAGCGAACCACGGGGCGGTGGCCAGCCGTGGCGCGTGGTCGTGCACCATTTTCTGGTTGGCGGACAGCACCGCCGGCCACTGCGGATGCGAATCGATCTTGGTCAGCACGAAGGTCACGGGTACGTCGCGCTGCTCGACCTGCGCGAGGAAGTCCAACTGCGCCGCGTGCAAGGCGGTCGAGGCCTCGGTCACGAACAGGAGTGCGGCCCCGTGGTCCAGAGCGTCGAGCACTATCTCGGTATATATGTGATCGAACCCTCCGACACCCGGCGTGTCGACCAGGCTGACCTGGCGCAGCAGTTCGGCGGGGTGCAGCACCTCGACGCGGCGCGGCGGACGGCCCGGGCCGCCGCGTACCAGCATGGCGGGGTCGCCTCTGCGCAACTGCTCCATGCTGATCACGCGCGGCGCGCGCCGCCCGGGTACGTACGCATACGCCCTCGGCTGCTCGCCGTGGCGAAACGACACGTAGGCGGAGGTAACCGGGGCGCCGACGACGACCCCGCCGGTCGTGCCCGCCGCCTCCACGGCCGCCGCGGCCCGAACCGGCCGGACCGGTGCCGGGCCGACCCCCGATCCCTGGCCCACGCCCGATCCCGGGCTCCCCGCCGGAGTCGAACCCGTCGCCGGAGCCAGACCCGCCGCGGGCACCAGATCCACCGGCGGCACCAGGCCCACCGGCGGCAGTGTTCCCGCCGCCGTCAGCACGGGAGCGCCGAGCAACGCGTTCGTCACGGAACTCTTTCCGCAGCGAGGCGCGCCGGCCACTACTATCGTCAACACACCGACGGCGTCCGAGGGCACGATCTGTGTCACCCGACCTTTGGCTACCTCGGCCGGCCCGCTGGGCGCGACCGCCCCGAGGGTCGCCATCGGCGTATGCGGCACTGCCGACTTCATGCGCCGCCCTCCCGAATTCATGGCCAACCAACCCGTTGCCGGCCGGCACGGGAACGCTACGTGAACGGTCACTTACCGGGGCAGGAGAGACGGTACTCAAAGGACGGAGACGGCACTACTCAAAGTTTGTGCCTTCGTGGGAGCGCACAGTAACGGGAACGTCTATATGCTGCGACCGTGCCTCCGTGGAGTTTCGTCGGGCGTGGTGAGCAGTTGACCCGACTGACCGAGGCGGCCGTCGGCACCACCGGCCGTGGTCTGATCCTGGGCGGTGCGGCCGGGATCGGCAAGAGCCGGCTGCTCCGCGAGGGTGTCGCGGCCCTGGATGCCGACCGCCTGTCGGTCTGGTCGACCACCGCCAACGCGGCCACCTCCGGACTCCCGCTCGGCGGGCTGGCCCAGGCGCTGCCCGCCGGTCAACCCGCCCCCGCTTCCACCTCGGGGCTGCTGCGGTGGGCCGTGGACGCGTTGCGCCAGCAGGCGGCCGGGCGACCGATCGTGCTCGCGATCGACGACGCGCACCTGCTCGATCCGCTGTCGGCGACGCTGGTCTACTACGTCGCCCGCAGTGAGCACGCCACGGTCCTCGCGACGGTACGCACCGGTGAGCCGGTGCCCGACCCGGTCCGGGCACTGTGGACGGACGATCTCGTCGAGCGCATCGAGCTGGGCCCGTTGAGCGGAAACGAGGTCGCCG
>JAOPWA010000120.1 GCA_025965915.1 Dactylosporangium sp.
GCGGTCAGGCCGGCCAGGGCCGCGTACAGGTCGTAGCGCAGCGCCATCCGGGCCATCGTCTGCCACCGGTCCTCGCGGGGCAGCGCCGAGATCTTCGACAACAGGTGATCGACGCGGAACCGCTCGGACAGCGCGAAGTACACACCCGCCACCTCGTCGATCGGGCAGCCCGTCGTGTGCGCCGTCTCCACGATGTCGAGCAGGCCGAACGCGTACATCAGCCGGGTCGCGTGGTCGGCGATCTCCGCCGGCAGGCCGAGCTTCACCAGCCGCTCCACGTTGGCGCGCAGCGACTGGCGCTCCTTGCCACGGAACAGGCTGCCCAGCTTCGGCAGCAGTGCGGTCACACCCTGCTGGAAGCGCGCGATCTCACCGGGTACATCCAGCGGCGAGCGGCGGCTGGACACCAGCCAGCGCACGGCCCGGTCGAGCAGCCGGCGCATCTCCAGGTATACGGCCGTCTGCGCCTCGGTGTGCACGCGGTTGTCCAGCGACTCCACCGCCGACCACAGCTCGCGCAGCCCGAACACCTCACGGACCACCACGTACGCCCGAAGCACGTCCGCCGCGCTGGCGCCGGTCTCCTCCATGGCCCGGAAGAAGAACGAGGTGCCACTGCGGTTGACCGCCTCGTTGACCAGCTGCGTCACGACGATCTCGCGGCGCAGCGCGTGCTTGGCCATCTGGTCGGCGTACCGCTCGCGAAGCGGCGTCGGGAAGTAGTCGACGAGCACCTCGCCCGTCCACTCCTCGTCGGGCACGGCGGAGTCGCGCAGCTCGTGTTCGAGGGCGAGCTTCACGTACGACAGCAGCACGGCGAACTCAGGCGCGGTGAGCCCGGCCGTGTCGTCCACCCGCAGGTCGAGCTCTTCGTCGCTGGGCAGCGCCTCCAGCTCCCGGTTGAGCTCGCCGCGCCGCACCAGGTCGGCGATGATCCGCCGGTGTACGGGCAGCAGGGACCGGCTCTGGGCGCGGGCGTTGCCCAGCGCGCACGCCTGGGCGTAGTTGTCGCGCAGGACCAGCTCGCCGACCTCGTCGGTCATCTCGGCGAGCAGCTCGTTGCGCTGGGTCTGGTCGAGGTCGGTCGCGCCGAGCAGGATCTTGATGTTGACCTCGTGGTCGGAGCAGTCCACGCCGGCGGCGTTGTCGATGAAGTCGGTGTAGATGTACCCGCCGCGCATGGCGAACTCGATCCGACCCCGCTGGGTGAGTCCCAGGTTGCCGCCCTCGCCGACCACCAGACAGCGCAGGTCGCGGCCGTTGACCCGGACCGGGTCGTTGGCCTTGTCACCGACGTCGAGGTGGGACTCGGTGTTCGCCTTCACGTACGTGCCGATGCCGCCGTTCCACAGCAGGTCGACCTCGGCCTTGAGGATGGCCTGGATCAACTCGACCGGCGACAGCGCGTCGATGGAGGCGTCGATGCCGAGAGCGTCGCGCATCTGCGGCGAGACCGGGATCGACTTCGCGGTACGCGGCCAGACCCCGCCGCCCTTGGAGATGAGCGAGGTGTCGTAGTCGGCCCACGACGAGCGGGGCAGTTCGAAGAGCCGGCGCCGTTCGCGAAACGTCGTTGCCGCGTCCGGGGTCGGATCGACGAAGACGTGCCGGTGGTCGAATGCGGCGACCAGCCTGGTGTGCTCGGACAACAGCATTCCGTTGCCGAATACGTCGCCGGACATGTCGCCGACACCGACAACCGTGAAGTCCTCGTTCTGGATGTCGCGGCCCAGCTCGCGGAAGTGCCGCTTGACCGACTCCCAGGCGCCGCGGGCGGTGATGCCCATCTTCTTGTGGTCGTAGCCGGCCGACCCGCCGGAGGCGAACGCGTCGCCCAGCCAGAAGCCGTAGGCCTGCGAGATCTCGTTGGCGATGTCGGAGAAGCTGGCCGTGCCCTTGTCCGCGGCGACCACCAGGTACGGGTCGTCGCCGTCGTGACGCACGACCTCGCGGGGCGGGATGACCGTGTCGCCGTCGAGGTTGTCGGTGACATCGAGCAGGGCCGAGATGAACAGCTTGTAGCAGTCCACGCCCTCGGCCAGGTAGGCCTCGCGGTCGGCGCTGGTCTCCGGCGCCCGGGCGGTGCCGCCCGCGGACGGGAGCGCCCGCTTGAGCACGAAACCGCCCTTCGCGCCGGTCCGACCAGCGCAGGCCGCCGCGGGCCACGGCGCCGAAGCGCAGGTGTACGCCCTCGAAGCGCGGCGAGTACACGAAGATCTCGTACTTGGGTCGGGGCGCCGGCAGGTCCGGCACGCGCTGCGGGTCGAGCTTGAACGCCACGTAGGACTTGGGGCGGCCACCGTCGCTGCGCTGGAAGAACGACGTACGCAGCGTCGCCTCGATCAGGGTGAGGTAGGCGCGCAGGATCCGGTCCTGGTCGAGGCTGGTCACCGCGTCGAGTTGCTTGTCCAGCGCCGCGACCAGCTGCTGGGCCTGCGCCGTCCGCTCCGTGTTCGACAGGGCCGACCGCGGGTCGAACCGGGTCTCGAACAGCGCGACCAGCAGGGCCGCGATCCCCGGGTACTGGAGGAAGGTCTGCTCCATGTACTCCTGCGAGTAGACCGCACCGGCCTGGCGCAGGTACTTGGCGTATGCGCGCAGCACCACGACCTGCCGCCAGGTCAGCCCGGCGGTGAGCACGAGCGCGTTGAACCCGTCGATCTCGGCCTCGCCGCGCCACACCGCCGAGAACGCGTTCTCCATGTGCGGGCGCACGTCGGCCAGCTCACGGGCGTCGGCCGGCAGGCTCAGGCCGAAGTCGTACAGGTAGATCGTCCCGTCCGCGCGCTGGACCTCGTAGGGGCGCTCGTCGGTCACGCGCACGCCGAGCGAGTGCAGCACCGGAAGCACCGTCGACAGCATCATCGGCTCGCCGTACCGGAAGACCTTGAACCTGACGTCGCGGTCGTCCCGGCGGTGCCGGTAGACGTGCATGACGAGTTCGCCGGGCTCGTCGAGCAGCTCAAGCTTCGCGATGTCCTTGCTCGCCTCGTGCGGGGTGTGCTCGTCCTTGTACGCGTCGGGCAGCGCCTCGCTGTAGGTCAGGTACAGCGTCTTGGCCTGCTCCTCGCCGAGCTTGTGTTCGAGCAGCATCCGCAGGTCGCCGTCCCACAGCCGGGTGACCTCGCTGAGCTGGCGGGTCAGCGCCTGCACGTCCATGTCGCGCGGCGGGTTCGTCGGGTCGGTACGCACGATGAAGTGCACCCGCGCCAGGTGCGACTCCGACACCCGCGTGGTGTAGTCGACGCCGATGCCGTTGAGCTCGCGCAGCAGGATCTCCTGGAGCTTGAGCCGGCTGTGCGTGGTGAACCGGTCCCGCGGCAGGTAGACCAGGCAGGAGATGAACCGCCCGTACGCGTCGCGGCGCAGGAACAGCCGCAGCTGCCGACGCCCGGCCGTGCGCAGCACGCCCATCACCGTGCGGTAGAGCTCTTCGGTGCCGATCTGGAACAGCTCGTCGCGCGG
>JAOPWA010000158.1 GCA_025965915.1 Dactylosporangium sp.
CGGCCTGACCGCCGAGGTGCTCGGCGCGACCCTGAGCGGTGCCGATGCCGAGAAGCGGGTCCTCGACTGGGAGCAGGCCAACAGTGTCTCGATCACCCGTACCCGCAACGCGATGAGCGATTTCGACGAGTCGCGTGGCGACCTGGCGGCCCTGTCGGTCCTGCTACGCCAGATCCGCACGCTGGTGAGGACGACCGCCGCCTGAGCGGAGGTCGCCCGCACCCATGATCACGGGAGGGAGTGGACGGGCTAGGCGGCCAGGCCCAGCGTCTGCGCCGCGGCCCGCCCGTTGGCGTGGCTCGCGCCGTAGGTCGTCACGAACGCCCGTACGTTCTTCGGTCGCCACACCGACGGCCAGCCCATCTCCACCAGGACGACCGGCGCCTCGGCGGCCACCGCTTCGATCAGGCCCGGCGCGCCGGGCAGCCGGTGCACGTTGCGCCCGACGAACACGATCGGCCGGTCACCGGCGCGCTCGCTCAGGCCGGACGGATCGAGCTGGGCGGGCACCGCCCGGATCTGCTCGGTCTCGTCGAGGTGCGGGCCCAGCCCCCACGGCACCCGGCCGACCGCGATGGAGGACTCGGACTCCAGCTGGACCACCAGGGGAGTGCCGAGGCCGTGGAGCGAGCCCTCCACCCGGACAGCTCCCAGGGCGGCGGGGTATCCGATCTCCGGCTCGTCCGGGCCGCCGTGCCCGCCCTTGGTGGCCCACTCCGACAGGGCCGCGACCCGCTCGGCAGCCTCCTCGACCCGGGCGAGCGGCAGCCTGCCGTCGCCGATCGCGGTCACGATCTCGGCGGCGGTCGCTTCGACCAGCGCGGCGTCCACGAGGGCGCCGATGCAGAGCAGGTCGCAGCCGGCAGCCAGGGCCAGCACCGCCGCCTGCGGGATACCGCCGGCGTAGTCCGTCGAGCCGCGCATCTCCAGTGCGTCGGTGATCACGACGCCGGTGAAGCCCATCTCGTGGCGGAGCAGGTCGACCAGGGCCTCGCGGCTGAAGGTCGCAGGCAGCGCCCCGGTCAGCACGGGTACCCGGATGTGCGCGGTCATGATCGCCCGGGCGCCGGCGGCGAACGACGCGGCGAACGGCGGCAGCTCGCGGGCGTGTAGCAACTCCAGGGGCGCATCGACGGTCGGTAGCTCGACGTGGGAATCGGCGACGGTGGCGCCATGGCCGGGGAAGTGCTTGGCGCACGCCGCGATACCGACCTGCTGCAGTCCTGCCACGGCCGCTGCCGCGTGCGCCGCGACGCGGGAAGGGTCGGCGCCGAAGCTGCGGGTACCGATGATGGGGTTGTCGTCGGCGGTGTTGACGTCGATGGTCGGTGCGATGTCGAGGTTGATGCTCAAGGAGGCGAGTTCGGCGCCGATGGCGCGGTAGATGCGCCGGGTGAGGTCGGTGTCGTCGACCATGCCGAGGGCGGCGTTGCCCGGGTACGGGCTGCCGTCCGCGTGGGCCAGCCGCGTGACGTCGCCGCCCTCCTCGTCGATGCCGATCAGCACATCTGCGCGAGCCGCGCGCAGTTGGCCGGTCAGCGCGGCGATCTGTGGGCGGTCGACGATGTTGTACCCGAACAGCACATGACCGGCGAGGCCGTCGGCGACCAGTTCGGTGGCCCACTCCGGTGTGCTCGCGCCGTGGAACGACGCGAGTAGCGTCCGCAGTGCGAGTCGCCGCAGACCGGCATCAATCGTCACGATCTCCCCCTTTGCTGCTCCGGTCCCTCCACCGAGGTGCCCGGGCCTGACTGGCAGCCCGTACGCTAGCTCTATTCTTAAGCCGATCAAAGAGATTAGTAAACTTTCTTAAGCATCGAAGGTCGTTCCTCCCATGAGTCCAGCCCCCATACCCGGTACGCCCCGCCTGCTGCGTGCCCTCAACGACCGCGCCGCCCTGGAGCTGTTGCTGGCGAAGGGCCCCCTCACGAGGGCTCAGCTGGGCGAGTTCACCGGTCTGTCCAAGGTCACCGCGTCGCAGCTGGTCGAGCGGCTCGAGGAGCGCGGACTCGTGACCCGCGTCGGCGAACTCGCCGGTGGTCGGGGCCCCAATGCCCAGATGTACGCGGTCGTACCCGCCACCGCGTACGTCGTCGGCGTCGAGGTCGGGCCACAGCACGTGGTCGCCGCCGCCGCCGACATCACCGGGAAGATCGCCGGCCGGGTGGACGTGTCCATCGGCGACGCCGACGATCCGGTACGCGTCGTGCACGCGGCCGTCGTCGAGGCGGCTGAGGCGGCCGGCGCGCCGCTTTCGCGGGTACGTCGGGTCGTCCTCGGCACCCCGGGCCTCGTCGACCCGGCGACCGGCGAGATCTCGTTCGCCTGGGACCTGCCGAAGTGGCACCGCGGCCTGCTCGGTGCACTGCGGGCCGACCTCGACCGGCCGGTCGTGTTCGAAAACGACGTCAACCTCGCCGCCATCGCCGAGCAGCACACGGGTGCCGCCGTCGGCGTCTCCGACTTCGTGCTCATATGGGTCGGCCGCGGCGTCGGCCTCGCGGTGATCCTCGGCGGCCGACTGCACCGGGGTACGACCGGCGCCGCGGGCGAGATCGGCTACCTGCCGGTGCCGGGCGCCCCGGTGCCGCGCGACGTCACCAGGCGGGCCAAGGGCTCGTTCCAGCAGCTCATCGGCGCCGATGCGGTCCGCGCGGTCGCTCGCGAGCACGGGTTCAAGGCCGCCAGCGGCGCCGAGGCCGTACGTGCCGCGATAGCCGCCGGTACCCGTGGCGGCCCGGTTCTCGACGAGATCGCCCGCCGGCTCGCGCTCGGCGTCGCGGCCGTCGGTGTCGTGCTCGACCCGGCGCTGGTCGTCCTCGCCGGCGACATCGGGCAGGCCGGGGCCATGGCGCTGGCCCAGCGGGTGGAGCACGAGGTCGCGGCGATCTCGCTGGCCTCACCGCGGGTCGTGAGCACCGAGGTGGCCTCCGAGCCGGTGCTCAACGGCGCGCTGCTGACCGGTCTCGATGCCGTCCGCGAAGAGGTCTTCGGCTCGACCATCGACGGCACCTGACTCCAGCCGGCGCCGGCGACGTGATTGGATGGTCGGCGTGTCAGCGCCTGCCCAGCCCCTAAGAGAACCGGCCGCCGTAGATCCCGACGTCGTGATCGCCATCGACGCCGTGACGGTGCGGCGGGGAAGCACCTTTCTCGTACAGAACGTCAACTGGCGGGTCGAGCTGGACGAGCGCTGGGTGGTGCTCGGCCCCAACGGCGCCGGCAAGACGACTCTGCTCAACCTCGCCTCCGCGCGGCTGCACCCGACCCACGGCACCGTGCACGTGCTCGGAGAGCGGATCGGCCGGGTGGACATGCACGAGCTGCGTACCCGCATAGGCCTGGCCAGCGCCGCGGTCGCCGAGCGCTTCCCGCCGGACGAGACCGTGCGTGACGTCGTGGTGACGGCGTCCTACTCCGTCGTGGGCCGGTGGCGGGAGAGTTACGACCCGATCGACGTGGCGCGGGCCGGGGCCCTGCTGGAGCAGTTGGGCATGGCCGCGCTGGCCGACCGCCGGTACGGCACGTTGAGCGAGGGCGAGCGCAAACGTACCCAGATCGCGCGCGCCCTGATGACCGACCCGGAGCTACTGCTGCTCGACGAGCCGGCGGCCGGGCTCGACCTGGGCGGGCGTGAGGACCTCGTGCGCCGGCTCGGCGAGCTGGCGCAGGACCCGGACGCACCCGCCATGGTGCTGGTGACCCACCACGTCGAGGAGATCCCGCCGGGCTTCACCCACGCGATTCTGGTGCGCGAGGGCACGATCGTCGCGGCTGGTCTGTTGGGCGACACCCTGACCGCGGAGAACCTGTCCAAGACGTTCGGGCTGCCGCTGGCGCTGACCGTCACCGACGGGCGATACGCCGCCCGCGCCGTCTGACGATCACTGCCCGGAGGCTCCGGGTGGAAATCAGGGTGACGCCTGAGGTTTCGGTTGCGCACACCGGGCACCATCGACGTGTGCGACTCGTTCTCAACATCCTGTGGCTGATCTTGGGTGGCTTTCTCATCGCCCTCGGGTATGCGATCGCCGGCCTGATCTGCTTCGTCTTCGTCGTCACGATCCCGTTCGGCATCGCGTCGTTCCGGATGGCCAATTACGCTCTGTGGCCTTTCGGGCGCACTGTGGTGCCGAAGCCAAGGGCAGGCGTCGCTTCCGCCATCGGCAACGTCATCTGGTTCGTCGTCGCCGGCTGGTGGCTCGCGCTCGGCCATATCCTCACCGCCGTCGCGCAAGCGGTCACGATCATCGGCATCCCGCTGGCGATCGCCAACATCAAGCTCATACCCGTGTCGCTGTTCCCGCTCGGGCACGAGATCGTCGACGTCGACGTGCGGCGGGTGGACGCGCGGCGCCCCACGATGCGCCCGGCAGGCGCGAGCTAGCCCTCACGCACAGCGTTTCGTCGCGGTAGTAGCTGGCTGTCGCTGCCCACTGGATGGGGCCGTCGACGGTGACCGGCCGCGGTAAATCGATAGGCTGCGTGACGTCACGACGAGGTGAGGAGGCGGGCGTAGTGGGTGAGCTCGTACGGCTGGAGACGGCGAACGGTATCGGCACCATCCGGTTGCAGAGGCCGCCGATGAATGCGCTCAACATCCAGGTGCAGGAGGAGTTGCGCGAGGTCGCGCACCAGGCGAGCGTCGACGACGCGGTGCGAGCCGTCATCGTGTACGGCGGAGAGAAGGTCTTCGCCGCAGGCGCGGACATCAAGGAGATGTCCGGCATGGGGTACGCCGACATGGCGCCCCGCGCCCAGGAGATCTCGCGCGCCATCGACGCCGTTGCCAGAATCCCCAAGCCGGTGGTCGCGGCCATCACCGGGTACGCCCTGGGCGGCGGCTGCGAGCTGGCTCTGGCCTGTGACTGGCGGATCGCCGCGGCCGACGCGAAGCTGGGCCAGCCCGAGATCAACCTCGGCATCATTCCCGGCGCGGGTGGCACCCAGCGGCTCGCCCGCCTGGTCGGCCCGGCCAAGGCCAAGGACCTCTGCATGTCGGGACGGTTCGTCGACGCCGACGAGGCGCTGAGCATGGGCCTGGTCGACAAGGTGGTGCCCGCCGGCGACGTGTACGACGCCGCCGTGGCGATGATGCAGCGGTACACCAGCGGTCCGCTGCACGCGCTGCGCGCGGTGAAACTGGCGGTCGACGGCGGCCTGGACATGGACCTGGCCTCGGGTCTGGCGTGGGAGAGCCAGTTGTTCGCCGCGCTGTTCGCCACCGAGGACAAGGCCGAGGGCATGGCGGCGTTCGTCGAGAAGCGCAAGCCGGAGTTCCGCGGCCGCTGATCCGCGGGTCGGTGCCGAGTGCGAGAAAACTTCACGATCGAACGTACTGGGCGGTAACCTACACCGACGGTATGCGCGACAGGAGGACCGGCCATGACGGAGCGGTACGAAGGCCACGGCGGGGACCTCGCCCTCGCGACCCTTGCGGCCTTCGGTGTCACCGAGATGTTCACGCTCTCGGGCGGCCACGTGTTTCCGCTGTACGACGCGGCGCAGCGGGCCGACGTGCGACTGGTGGACGTGCGCCATGAGCAGTCGGCGGTCTTCGCCGCGGAGGCGGTCGCGAAGTTGCAGCGCCGGGCGGCCCTCGCCGTCCTCACCGCCGGTCCCGGTGTCACCAACGGCATCTCCGGGCTCACGAGTGCGTTCTTCAACGCGTCCCCGGTGGTCGTCATGGGGGGTAGGGCGCCGCAGTTCCGGTGGGGTTCGGGCAGCCTGCAGGAGATGGACCACCTGCCGCTGGTACGGCCGGTGACCAAGCACGCCGAGACGATCTTCGCTACCGAGGACATCCCGGCGAAGGTGCACGAGGCGGTCACCGCCGCGCTCACCGCGCACCGTGGCCCCGTCTTCCTCGACCTGCCCCTCGAGGTGATCTTCTCTCGGGCCGAGGTCGCGCTGCCCGGCGCGAGCGACGTCCCGGTGATCGAGCCCGACCCCGAAGAGGTAGCCAAGGCCGCCGCCCTGATCGCGGCCGCCCAGAAGCCGGTCATCATCGCCGGCTCCGACGTCTACGGCGGTGACGCCGTCGCCGCGCTGCGGGAGGCGGCCGAGGCGCTGCGGGTACCGGTGTTCACGAACGGGATGGGGCGCGGGTCACTGCCGCCGGAACACCCTCTCGCGTTCGCCAAGTCCCGGCGGGTCGCACTGTCCGGTGCCGACGTGATCTGCGTCGTCGGAACCCCGCTCGACTTCCGGCTCGGCTTCGGCGACTTCGGCGACGCCCAGGTCGTGCACATCGTGGACGCACCGTCCCAGCGGGCCTCACACGTGTCGACGGCGGCTTCCCCGGCCGGTGATCTGCGCCTGATCCTGTCCACCCTCGCCGACTACACCGGGACGCGGGCCGACCACGAGGAGTGGGTGGCAACGCTGCGCGTCGCGGAGGACGCGGCGAAGGTCAAGGAGGTGGACGCGCTGGAGGCCGACACCGACCCGATCAAGCCCAGCCGCGTCTACGGAGAACTGCGCAAGGTACTTGACCGCGACGCCGTCACCATCGGCGACGGCGGCGACTTCGTCTCCTACGCGGGCAAGTACCTGGAGCCGTCCCAGCCGGGCACCTGGCTCGACCCGGGGCCCTACGGCTGCCTCGGCACCGGCATGGGGTACGCGATGGGCGCCCGACTGACCTACCCCGACCGGCAGATCTGCGTCCTGATGGGTGACGGCGCGGCCGGCTTCTCGCTGATGGACGTCGAGTCGCTGGTCCGCCAGAACCTGCCTGTCGTGATCGTGGTCGGCAACAACGGCATCTGGGGGCTGGAGAAGCATCCGATGCGGATGATGTACGGCTACGACGTCGCTGCCGACCTTCAACCCGGCCTGCGCTACGACGACGTGGTCCGTTCGCTGGGCGGGGCGGGCGAGACCGTGGAGAAGGCCGGCGACCTCGGTCCGGCGCTGCGGCGGGCGTTCGACGCTGGCGTGCCGTACCTGGTGAACGTGCTGACCGACCCGGAGGATGCGTACCCGCGCTCGTCGAACCTGGCCTGAGCGGGCTGTTACTCAGCAGATGTGAGGGAACAGTCACGTAGGATGTGCTGAAAGTCACGCCGCGTTCATATTTGCGCCGTATCGGCGTGCTTCACTCTACTGACCCCGGAATGGATACGACAGCGAAGGGTGTGGGTGTGACGCGCTGGCAGCTTGCCTGTATCGACATGGCGGGGACCACGGTTCGGGACGACGGACTGGTCGACCAGGCCTTCACGGTGGCGTTGGCCGGCCAGGGGGTGGCTCCGGGGACCGCCGAGTACGAGCGGATGCGGGCAGTGGTCCGCAAGACCCAGGGGCAGAGCAAGATCGAGATTTTCCGGCTGCTGCTCGGCGGGGACGAGCAGCAGGCCCGTGCGGCCAACGAGACGTTCGAGGAGGCCTACGGACTCCTCGTCGACGAGGGCGCTGTGACGCCGATTCCAGGCGCGGCCGAAGCGATCGAGACGCTACGCGCCGCCGGCGTCAAGGTGGCGCTGATGACCGGGTTCGCGCGGGCGACCCAGGAGGCGATCATCGAGGCTGTCGGCTGGCGGGGCCTGGTCGACCTGACCCTCTCGCCGGCCGAGGCCGGCCGCGGTCGACCGTACCCGGATCTTGTGCTCGTGGCGGCGCTGCGGCTGGGCGTCGATGACGTGCGTCGGGTGGCCGTCGTGGGTGACACCCCGCTCGACGTGATCGCCGGCTGCCGTGCGGGTGCCGGGCTCGTCGCGGGCGTACTCACCGGGGCGTGCGACCGGCCGACGCTGCTCGCCGCCGGCGCCACCCATGTGATCGGTTCGGTGGGCCAGCTGCCGCACCTGCTGGGCCTGGAGCAGCGGCTCCCCTCGCTGCGCACGGCCTGACGACCTCAGCCCTGGCAACGTCCCTTGCGGGCTCAGCCGTCGGTTTCCTCCGCGGACTTGCGCCGGCGCAGTTCCTCCTCGCGCCGGCGCAGGTCCTCCTCCCAGCGCCGCAGCAGGTCCTCGTCGTCACGGCGGGAGCGGGCGGCGAGATCGCGCAGGAACTCGGGGTCGTCATCGGGTGCGAGTTGGCGGGGGCGGGAGCGTTCGGGAAGCCCGTTGCCCGGCCGCCATCGCGCCGGCCGGGCCGCGGCGTCGCGCTGCGGCCTGCCCGCCACGAACCACGCGATCGCGCCGATCGGCGAGAAGAGCAGGACAATGAAGACCCAAGCCGCTTTCGGTAACGCACGGACCTCGTAGTCCTCACAGGACAGACAGTCGATCAGAGCGATGACCAGGAGTGCCAGGTCGGCGAGCGCGAATAAGACGAACAGGCGGCCCATGGCGCCTATCATCGCGCAAACTTCAACCTCCGCGCAGTACCAGTAGGAGTACGCCGAGTAGGGCGTACCCGAGGACGGCGGTCGCGAGGACGGACGGTGACCGGCCGGCGGTGGTCGGGCGGGGCGCTGCCAGGGCATTGATCCGTCGCTGGCACACCGCGACGACCGCGAGCCAGAGCAGGGCAACGGCGGCCACACCGAGCGCTCCGCGTGCGGTCAGCCGGGTACCGACGGCGAGCCGGGCGGCCAGAATGGACACCGCCGTCGCCGTCAGGGCGGTTCGTCGCCACGCCAGTCGCGTCCGCTCGGGCTGCAGTCCCCGTTCGCCCTGCTGGGCGCCGAGGCCCGCGTCCTGGCCACGCTGGGCGCCGAGGCCCGCGTCATCGCCCCGGTCCGCGTCGCTCACCTGCCAACCTTTCCGGCCAGGACCATCGCCACGAGGGCGCCGGCACCGAAGGCGACAAGCAGCGCGAGTACGGCCGGAAAGCGCGACGGTGGCAGTTCGCCGCCCTGGCGGATGGCCCGCTCGCTGCGCGCCCAGTGGTCGAGCGCGCGGACGGCGACCAGGCCGCCGAGTCCGAGCAGCACGAGCGCGAGAGCGTTCCGCGCGATTCCCCCGGACAGGAACTGGGCCACGGCGAGGCCGCCGCCGATGAGCGCGAGCCCGGTGCGCAGCCAGGCCAGGAACGTGCGCTCGTTTGCCAGGGAGAAGCGGTAGTCGGGCCGGTCGCCGACGCGGTGGCTCTCACTCGGGTCGAACCAGATGCGTACGGAGCTGAACACCTCGGAATTATGTGCCCCACATGGCTCGCATGCGCCGGCGGACGCACTGCTCGCGCGGCTGTCCACAGGTACACCTGCGGTCGTCGAGGAGTACGTGGTGGCGGACGGGTGCTTCGGGCTGATCCTCGGCGGGCGCCACCGCCAGCACGGTTTGCAGGGAGAAATCTGAGATATCAGACGCGGGCTTCATCGTGCCTCCTATCTGCAGGACGGTGAGCCGAGTCACCCTGGTTCAACGGGGCCAATAACTTACTCGCAGGTAACATCTGAGGGGTCCGGGCGCGCTCGGGCCGCGTGGGCGGGTCCCGTAACGTGTGCGGGACTAACCCGCCGTGTTCATGAGGACGCTGTCGAGCAGGAGGACGTCGGAGAACGATGAAGATCGTCGTACTCGTCAAGCAGGTGCCGGACTCCGGCGCGGACCGCAACCTGCGCAGTGACGACAACACCGTCGACCGTGGGTCGGCCAGCAATGTGATCAACGAGATGGACGAGTACGCCATCGAGGAGGCGCTGCAGATCCGGGAGAAGCACGGCGGCGAGGTCGTCGTGCTGACCATGGGTCCCGACCGCGCGAGCGAGTCGATCCGCAAGGCGCTCTCGATGGGCCCCGACTCTGCCGTCCACGTCGTCGACGACGCCCTGCACGGCTCGTGCGCCGTCACCACTTCGAAGGTCCTCGCCGCGGCGATCGGTCAGCTCGACGCCGACCTGATCATCTGCGGTGCGGAGTCGACCGACGGCCGTGTGCAGGTGATGCCGCACATGATCGCCGAGCGGCTCGGTGTCGCGGCGCTCACCGGCGCGCGCAAGCTGACCGTCGACGGCACGTCGCTCACGATCGAGCGTCAGACCGAGGAGGGCTACGAGGTCGTCACGGCTTCCACGCCCGCCGTGGTCAGCGTGTGGGACACGATCAACGAGCCTCGGTACCCGTCGTTCAAGGGCATCATGGCGGCCAAGAAGAAGCCGCTGGAGACCAAGTCGCTCGCCGACCTGGGCGTAGCCGCGTCCGAGGTGGGCTTCGACGGCGCGACCAGCGCGGTCGTCGAGCACAGCAAGCGCCCGCCGCGGCAGGCCGGCAACAAGGTCACCGATTCCGGTGACGGTGGCTCGAAGCTGGTCGAGTTCCTGGCCAGCGAGAAGTTCGTCTGAGAGGGGCCGTAAGAGATGGCAGAAGTACTCGTCGTCGTCGAGGCCACCCAGGCGTTCGGCGTCAAGAAGGTCACCCTTGAACTGCTGACGATCGCCCGTGAGCTGGGCGAGCCCTCGGCGGTCGTCCTCGGCGGTCCCGGCGCGGCCGCCGCGCTTACCGACAAGCTCGGGGAGTACGGCGCGCAGAAGATCTACGCGGCCGAGAGCGAGGAGATCGACGGCCACCTGGTGGCGCCGAAGGCGACCGTGCTGGCCAACCTGGTCCGCTCCGTCTCGCCGGCGGCGGTCCTGCTCGCCTCCACCCAGGAGGGCAAGGAGATCGCCGCTCGGTTGGCGGTCAAGCTCGAGAACGGCATCCTCACCGACGCGGTCGGGCTCGCCGCCGACGGAACGGCCACGCAGGTCGTCTTCGCCGGCTCGACGATCGTGAAGTCGAAGGTCACAAAGGGCATCCCGCTGGTCACCCTGCGACCCAACTCGGTGACGCCGGTCCCCGCGGCCGCCTCGCCGGCGGTCGAGAGCCTGACGGTCGAGGTGACCGACACCGACAAGCTGGCGCAGGTCGTCAACCGGGTCGCCGAGCAGAAGGGCTCCCGCCCGGAGCTCACCGAGGCCTCGATCGTCGTCTCCGGCGGTCGCGGTGTCGGTAGCGGCGACAACTTCAAGCTCGTGGAGGAGTTGGCCGACCTGCTGGGTGCCGCGGTCGGCGCCTCGCGCGCGGCGGTCGACTCCGGCTTCTACCCGCACCAGTTCCAGGTCGGCCAGACGGGTAAGACCGTCTCGCCGCAGCTGTACGTCGCGCTCGGCATCTCCGGTGCCATCCAGCACCGGGCAGGTATGCAGACCTCGAAGACGATCGTCGCGGTCAACAAGGACGAAGAGGCTCCGATCTTCGAGCTGACCGACTTCGGCGTGGTCGGCGACCTGTTCAAGGTCGTGCCGCAGGCCGCCGAGGAGATCCGCAAGCGCAAGGGCTGATCTGTTACGCAGCACGACGGGGGGTGGGCGCGGTACGTGCCCACCCCCCGTCGGCATACCCGGCAGCTGGTACAGCGGCCCCCGACAGCCGGCCCAACCAGGCGGATAGTCTGGAAGCGATGGCCTACCTGGATCATGCCGCTACCACGCCGATGCTGCCCGAGGCGCTGGACGCTTACGCGGCGACCGCCCGTGAACTCGGCAATGCTTCGTCGCTGCACGCCCCCGGTCGCCACGCCCGCCGGCGGGTGGAGGAGTCGCGCGAGCGGATCGCCGCGGCGCTGGGCGCGCGACCCTCCGAGGTGATCTTCACCAGCGGAGGCACCGAGAGCGACAACCTCGCCGTCAAGGGGATCTTCTGGGCGCGGCGCGCCGCTGAGCCGAGGCGGGCCCGGATCATCGCGTCGGCCGTGGAGCACCACGCCGTCCTGGACTCGGTGGAGTGGCTCGCCCGGCAGGAGGGCGCCACGGTGACCTGGTTGCCCGTCAACGGTGCGGGGCGTGTCGAGGTGGACGCGCTGCGCGAGACGCTCGGCGAGTACGGCGACGAGGTGGCCTTCGTCACGGCGATGTGGGCCAACAACGAGGTCGGCACCGTACAGCCGGTGGCCGAACTGGCGGAGATCTGCGCCGGCCACGACATTCCGCTGCACACCGACGCGATCCAAGCGGTCAGCCAGGTCCCGGTCGACTTCGCCGGCAGCGGCGCCGGCGCCCTCACCGTGACCGGTCACAAGCTGGGCGGCCCCATCGGGGTCGGCGCGCTCGTGCTCGGCCGGGACGTCGAGTGCACCCCGCTGCTGCACGGCGGCGGGCAGGAGCGCGACGTGCGCTCCGGCACTCTCGACGTCCCGGGCATCGTGGCGTTCGCCACCGCCGTGGAGAGCGCGGTGAAGGGACGGGCCGATTACGCCGCCCGGGTTGGCGAGATCCGGGATGCGTTGATCGCGGGGGTGTGCCGGGCGGTGCCGGGCGCCGTTCTCAACGGTGATCCGCTCGACCGGCTACCCGGCAACGCGCACTTCTCCTTCCCCGGCTGTGAGGGCGACGCGCTTCTACTGCTGCTCGACGCGCAGGACATCGCCTGCTCGACCGGCTCGGCGTGCTCGGCCGGGGTCGCCCAGCCGTCACACGTCCTGCTGGCGATGGGCGCCGACGACGACCGCGCGCGCTCGTCGCTGCGGTTCACCCTCGGTCACACGTCGACCCCGGGCGACGTCGACGCTCTGGTCGCCGCACTGCCCGCCGCGGTCGAGCGGGCCAGGCGGGCCGGGGCCGTCCGGGCCGCCCGCGCCTGACACCAGCTAACCTCGGTACTTGTGAAGGTTCTTGCGGCGATGTCGGGTGGTGTCGACTCGGCGGTAGCGGCTGCCCGAGCGGCCGAGGCCGGGTACGAGGTGACGGGCGTCCACCTGGCGCTCGCCCGCAACCCGCAGACCTACCGGTCCGGGGCGCGCGGCTGCTGCACCCTCGAAGACGCCCGCGACGCCCGTCGCGCGGCGGACGTGATCGGCATCCCGTTCTACGTCTGGGACATGGCCGACCGGTTCCATGAGGACGTGGTCGACGACTTCGTCGCCGAGTACGCGGCCGGGCGTACCCCCAACCCGTGCCTACGCTGCAACGAGAAGATCAAGTTCGCCGCGGTACTGGACCGGGCCCTGGCGCTCGGCTTCGACGCGGTCGTCACCGGCCACCACGCCCGCCTGGGCTCGGACGGCCTCCTGCGCCGCTCTGTCGACCTCGGCAAGGATCAGTCCTACGTACTGGCCGTGCTCACCCGCGAACAGCTCGCCAACTCGATCTTCCCGCTCGGCAACTCCACCAAGGCCGAGGTGCGGGCCGAGGCCGCGCGGCGCGACCTCGCCGTGGCCGAGAAGCCCGACAGCCATGACATCTGCTTCATCGCCGACGGCGACACCCGGGGGTTCCTGCACGAACGGTTGGGCGCGACGCCGGGCGACATCGTCGACGCGACCACCGGAGAGGTCGTGGGCAGCCACGAAGGGGCGTACGCGTACACGGTCGGACAGCGGCGCGGGCTGGATCTGCGGCGCCCAGCGCCGGACGGCCGACCCCGGTACGTGCTCTCGATCACCCCGGTGACCAACACCGTGACGGTCGGCCCGGCCGAGGCGCTGGAGGTGTCCCGGGTGTACGGCGAGCGCCCGGTGTGGACGGCTGGCTCGTTGCCGTCAGCGGAGATCGACTGTGAGGTCCAGCTGCGCGCGCACGGCGAGCCGGTGCCGGCCACGGTGCGCGTCGACGCAGGCGGGCTGGTCGCCTCCCTGCATCGGCCGGCGCGCGGAATCGCAGCCGGCCAGGCGGTCGTCGCGTACCGCCCGGACCGGGCCGGAGACATCGTGCTCGGCTCGGCCACGATCGCCACGACCGAGCGGGCCGGGGCGCCGGCCTGATCCCTCCCGCCGTGACGGGCTCAGCGCGCCGTCCATCCATTCGGCGTAGCCTTCCGTGACGTGACCAACTCCTGGCCCTGGCCTCCGGGCGCCGCCACTGGCATCGGCTCGTTGCCCGGCACCGACATCGTCGAGGCCGTGCGCGTGGTCCTCGGCGAAATGCCCGACCTCCCGTACCTGCCCGAGCTCCCCGACCGGGGGCCCGGCGCGGACCTCATCGGGCGCGGGGCAAGCCTGCTGGTCGAGCTGCCCGTAGAGGTGTACGCCAACCGCTGGCGGGTGGCCGCACGTCCGGGTCACGACCTGCGGGTCGCCCACGACCTGCTGGAACGTGACATGGACGCGGTGACCGAGCAGGCCGCCGACTACGCCGGACCGTTCAAGGTGCAGGCCGCCGGCCCGTTCACGCTCGCCGCCGGGATCGAGCTGCCGACCGGTGGTCCGCTGCTGCGCGACCACGGCGCCGTCCAGGACCTCGTCGAGTCCCTCGCGGACGGGCTGCGCGGTCACATCGCAGACCTGGCCGCCCGCCTGCCCCGGGCTCAGCTCCTGCTGCAGCTCGACGAGCCGTCCCTGCCGGTGGCGCTGGCCGGTCGGGTGCCGACCGAGAGCGGGTTCGGCACCCTGCGCCGGGTACCGGAGTCCACGGCACGGACGGCGCTGGCCCGCATCGTCGACGCCGTCGGTGTACCCGTGATCGTGCACTGCTGCGCTCCGGACGTACCCATTGACCTCGTACGTGGAGCCGGCGCCGCGGCCATCGCGGTGGACCTGGGGCTGCTGGGCGATCTGGACCCGCTGGGCGAGGCGCTCGACGCCGGGTTGGGGCTGATCGCGGGGGCCGTGGACACCCGCGCGCCGTCCAATGGTCGGCCGCTGTCGTCGGCTCAGGCGACTGCGCGGGTACGCGAGGTCTGGGCCAAACTCGGCTTTCCCGTTTCCCGGCTGCCGGAGCAGGTCGTGGTGTCCCCGACGTGCGGGCTCGCCGGCACGACGTTGGAGCAGGCGCGGGCGGTCATGGCGGCGTGCCGGGACGCCGGGCGGCGCCTGCGCGAGGACTGACCTTCTCTGTCGTACCCGTCGGGCATAGTTGCGGGCATGATTGGACGCCTGTACTCGGTGGTCATCGACTGCCCCGAGCCGGAAGCACTGGCACGCTTCTACGAGGAGCTGCTCGGGCTCTCCCGGCAGAGCACCAAGAGTGAGTGGGTCGTGATCGGCGACGACACCACCAGGGTGGCCTTTCAGCAGGCGCCCGACCTGCGCGAGCCGCGCTGGCCCGACCCGGAGCGGCCGCAGCAGTTCCACATCGACGTCATGGTCGACGACGTGGATGCTGCGGAGGAGAAGGCGCTGGCGCTGGGTGCGAGGCGGCTGCCGGGGGAGGGTGACGACTTCCGCGTCTACGCCGACCCCGCCGGTCACCCCTTCTGCCTGGTCTGGGAGCTCTAGCCGGAGGGGACTGCGTCAGGCCACCCAGCCGGTGGCGTGCAGTTGCCGCACGGCGCGCCAGGTCTTGGCGTCGATCGTGCCAGCCTTGCGGGAGAACGCGACGTCCCGCAGGCGGAACGGGTCGGACAGGTCCAGGAAGCTGTTGTGCGTCGCCCTGTGGTCCCATGCCCTGGTGGGGATCTCGACGTGATCGAGGCGCGCGCTCTGATCCTTACTGGTGATTTTCAGTACCTCGACCTGGCGCTGGTGTGTCCGTAGGACGAGGCACGGGCGGACCTTGTGGCCGGTGCCGTCCTCGAAGGGCACGTCCGCCCACCAGATCTCGCCGGGCCAGGGGCGGGTGCGCCACGACGCGTCTGGTAGTTCGGTGTGAAGCCGGGGCCGGGCGCGTCGAAGCCGCAACGCCCACCATGCCAGCGCGACGAATGCCAGCAGGATCGCCAACCACACCAATGCCGTACGCATCCGTCGGCCTCCCCTTCGCTCGCAGGGAGCTTAGGTGAGGAGGCCGGCCGCACTGTGGGGCCTGCCGGGTTCGTCGACGACGTGCCCGAGTGGCTGACACTTCGGTCAGGCTGTCAGGTCAGGCTGTCAGGTCAGGCAGCCTGGCCGGCATGTCGATTATTTCGCAGCGATCCCTTCACGTAATTTAGTTGGCGTACGTCGTACGGCTTTCTCATAACGATGTACGTACACGAGAGGGAGATCCGCGTGTTCGCATCGTTGGGGAGGGCCACCTTCCGGTACCGGCGTTGGTTCCTGACCGGGACCGCCCTGGTCGTGGTATTCGCGGCCGGGTGGGGCACCGGGGTGTTCGGGGCCCTCGGCGGCGATGGCTTCGACGACAAGCGCAGCGAGTCCTACCGGGCGGCCGAGGCCGCCCAGGCCGTTCTCGGCGGCCGCGGCGCCGACGTCGTGCTCCTGGTCGAGCACACCTATATGACGTTGCGAGCACCCGCCATCCGGCAAGAGGTACAGGACGTCGTGGTATCACAACAAGCCTCCGAAGTCGACACGTACGCGACCT